>JBDIAF010000293.1:0-3297 GCA_039812245.1 Agromyces sp.
CCTCCGACGGGCTCCGATCCCAGCAGGCCGCCGACGATCGGGAGCGTTCCGACGATGCCGTCGACGGTGCCCGCCACGGGGTCGACGATCGCGCCCACCGCGCCGCCGCCGGCGATGCCGGACACCGCGCCGGTGACGCTCGACACCGTGCCCGTGACCGTCTGGTCGACGGCGTCCACCGCGGTGTTCGCGGTGCCGGTCACGGCGTCGACGACGACCGGGACCTGCTGCACCACCTCGGCGACGGGCTCGGGTGCGACCTCGACGACGGGCTCGAGCACCTCGTTGACGGGGGCGGTGACCGTGTCGACGACCCCGTCGAGGGTGTCGCCGACCGCGCCGGTGACCTGGCCGACCGTGCCGAGCAGGCCGCCGACGGTGCCGAGCAGGCCGCCGCCCGAATCGTGGTTCGAGTCGTCGGCCGAGGCGCTCGAGGCGCCGGTGAAGAGCGAGATCGCGAGCCAGGCGGCCGACATGGCCGCGCCCGCGAGGGCGAATCGGATGGCAGGGCGGAGCATCGGCGAACGCCGTTCCTCCACCCGAGTGGTCATCCCCATCACCCCCAGTTGATCCAGAACGTACCTCGCGCCCCGAATCGAGGGCAACCCCTGTACGGGGGGCAAGCGGCACCGAGCGGCGCTCGGATTCCGTCCCGATCGTGACCTGCGACGCCCCGCGGGACTGCGAGAATCGTCCCCATGCACCTGCTCGCGAAGCTCAGCATGCGAAACCGCGCCCTGATCGCCCTCGTCACGATCGTCATCGCGATCTTCGGGGCCATCTCGCTCACGAGCCTCAAGCAGGAGCTCGCCCCGTCGATCGCGTTCCCGCAGCTGTCGATCGTGACGAGCTACCCGGGGGCCTCGCCCGACGTCGTCGACCACGACGTGTCGACCCCGATCGAGACCGCGATCCAGGGCATCACCGGGCTCGAGTCGACCTCGTCGACCAGCTCGACGGGACTCTCGCGGGTGACGGCGAGCTTCACCTACGGCACCGACCTGGCGTTCGCCGAGCAGAAGCTGCTCTCGAGCGTCAACCGCATCCAGAGCCAACTGCCCGCCGACGTCGACCCGCAGGTGATCGCGCTCTCGCTCGACGACTTCCCCGTCGTCCAGCTCGCCGTGACGGGGGCCGACGACGTCTCGGCGCTGTCGGACGAGATCAGCCGCACCACCCTCGGCGAGATCAAGGACGTCGACGGGGTGCGCGACGCGACCCTCATCGGCGACGTCGGCCAGCGCGTCACCATCACCCCCGACCCCGCGAAGCTCGCCGAGCAGGGGCTCACGCAGCAGGCCATCCGCGACGCACTGCAGCAGAACGGCGTGCTCGTGCCGGCGGGCACCATCACGGAGGACGGCAAGACGTTCGCCGTGCAGACCGGCGCCCGCCTCGTCAGCGTCGATGAGATCGCGGCGCTGCCGCTGCTCGCGAGCCCTTCGACGAGCTCAGGGAGCCAGGGCCCTTCGACAAGCTCAGGGAACCAAGGTGTGACGACCATCGGCGACGTCGCGAGCGTCGTGCTCGCCGACAACCCGGTGACGAGCATCTCGCGGGTGAACGGCGAGCCCGCCCTCACCATCTCGGTGACGAAGCTGCCCTCCGCCAACACGGTCGAGGTGTCGAACGGCGTCAAGGCGCTGCTGCCCGACCTCGAGTCCTCGCTCGACACGACCAACCCGGGGGCATCCTTCACCGTGGTCTTCGACCAGGCGCCCTACATCGAGCAGTCCATCGAGTCGCTCGCGACCGAGGGCATGCTCGGCCTGCTCTTCGCGGTGATCGTGATCCTGATCTTCCTGCTGTCGGTGCGCGCGACGCTCGTGACGGCGATCTCGATCCCGACCTCGGTGCTCATCACCTTCATCGGCCTGCAGGTCGCCGACTACACGCTCAACATCCTCACGCTCGGCGCGCTGACGATCGCGATCGGCCGCGTCGTCGATGACTCGATCGTCGTGATCGAGAACATCAAGCGGCACCTCGTGGCCGGCGTCGACAAGGCGTCGACCATCGTGCGCGCCGTGCGCGAGGTGGCCGGGGCGATCACCGCCTCGACCATCACCACGGTCGCGGTGTTCCTGCCGATCGCCCTCGTCGAGGGCGTGACGGGCGAGCTGTTCCGGCCGTTCTCGCTGACCGTCACGATCGCGTTGCTCGCCTCGCTCGTGGTCGCGCTCACGATCGTGCCCGTGCTCGCCTACTGGTTCCTGAAGCCGGCGAAGCCGCACAAGCACGACGCCCAGGGCGAGGCGGCAGCCGCATCGTTCGTCGACTCCGAGACGCCGGTGCAGGCCGTCGACGAGCTCGAGCACCCCTCGCGGCTGCAGCGCGGCTACCTGCCGATCATCCGGTGGACCCTGAAGCACGGGGTCGTGACGCTGGTGCTCGCGGTGCTGGTGCTCGGCGGCACCGTCTTCATGACCCCGTTCATGAAGACGAACTTCCTCGGCTCCTCGGGTCAGAACACCTTCCAGGTGACGCAGGAGCTGCCGGTCGGCACGAGCCTCGACGCGCTCGACGCCGCCTCGAAGCCCGTCGAGCAGGTGCTGCTCGACACCGCCGGCGTCGACACCGTGCAGACCTCGATCGGTTCGGGCGGCCGCGGCCTCGCGGCCCTGCTGGGCGGCGGCGGGGCGACCGTCACCTACTCGGTCTCGGCCGACGAGTCGGCCGATCAGGAGACGCTGCAGGACGAGGTGCGCGACGAGCTCGACGCGCTCGCCGCCGACGAGGTCGGCGAGGTCACGCTCGCGGCCTCGAGCGGCTTCGGCGCCTCGAACGACATCGAGGTCGACATCACCGCCTCGAACGCGGAAGACCTCGAGGCGGCGACGAACGCCGTCGTCGACGAGCTCGACGGGCTCGACTCGCTCAGCCAGGTCACCTCGAACCTCGCCGAGGGTCGACCCTACGTCGCCGTCGTGGTGAACCGATCGGATGCCGCGGCGGCCGGCTACTCGGAGGTCGCGCTCGGCGGCTTCGTCTCGGCCGCCATGCAGCCGCAGAGCGCCGGCTCGATCGTCATCGACGAGAAGACCCTCACGGTCTACCTCGACTCGGCCGAGCCGCCGACCACCGTCGAGGCGCTGTCGGCGCTCGAGGTGCCGACGCTCGCCGGACCGGTGCGACTCGACTCGCTGGCGAGCGTCGCGCAGGTCGACGGGCCGGCGACCGTGACCACCGTGCAGGGCCTGCGCAGCGCCACCGTCTCGGCGACGCCGTCGGGCGACGACCTCGGCACCGCGAGCGCGCAGGTGTCGCAGGCGCTCGAGACGGTCGAGCTGCCGGCCG
>JBDIAF010000294.1:0-3295 GCA_039812245.1 Agromyces sp.
CGGTCGAGTAGGCGCGCCAGCGCCGTATCGAGACCCCTGAGCTGGTCTCGATACGCTCCTTCGTCGCTACTCGACCGACGGGGTCAGCCCTTGACGGCGCCGCCGAGCAGGCCCGAGACGAATTGCTTCTGGAAGACGAGGAACAACGCCATGAGCGGCAGGGTCGCGAGCAGCGACCCGAGCATGAGGCCCGAGTAGTCGACCCGCGACATGCCGATCATCGTGTTGAGCGCGACGGGCACCGTGTACTTGTCCTCGGTGTTCAGCATCAGCAGCGGCCAGATGAAGGCGTTCCACTGGCTGATGAAGGTGTAGATCACGAGCGCGGCGAGCTGCGGCCGGGCGACGGGCAGCACGATGCGCCAGAAGGTGCGCAGTTCCCCCGCCCCGTCGATCCGCGCCGCCTCGATGAGCGTCACCGGGAAGTCGAGGAACGCCTGGCGCATGAGGAAGATGCCGAACGCGTTCGCGAGGAACGGCAGGATGACCGCCTGGTAGCTGTCGATCCATCCCGCGCTCGCCATCATCTGGAACAGCGGCACCAGCAGCACCTGCATCGGGATCATCATCGTCACGAGCACGACGCCGAGCAGCACGCCCCGCCCGCGGAAGCGGTAGGTCGCGAGCCCGTACCCGGCCATGACGCTGACGGCGGACGAGAACACCGTGTAGACGACCGCGATGCCGAAGCTGTTGAGCATCACCTGGCTGAAGTTCACCGACTCCTGCAGTCGCGCGAGGTTCGCCCACAGCTGGTCGCCGGGCAGCACCGGCAGCGGCGTGCCGAACAGCTCCGGCGTCGAATGCGTCGACGCGATCACCATCCACGCGAACGGCAGCACCGAGAACACGCTCGCGACCGCGAGCAGCAGGTAGACGGGCAGCTTCAGGATGCCTCGCCGGAGCGCGGGCCCCGCCCCGGCCGCCCTCGGCGGACGCAGCGGCGAGCCGTCGGCGACGGCAGGGTTCACTGCGGTCACGGCGCTCGTCGCGCTCACGGCTTCTCCCTCATGATGCGGAACTGCACGATCGAGATGATCGCGGTGATGACGACGAGCATCCACGCGATCGCCGAGGCGTAGCCGAAGTCGAACTGCCGGAAGCCCACCTTGTAGAGGTAGAGCACGGGCGTGAGCGTCGCGTCGTTCGGCCCGCCCTCGGTGAGGATCCAGTTCTCGTCGAACAGCTGCAGCGCGCCGATCGTGCTCGTCACCGTCGTGAAGACGAGCACGGGCCGAAGCTGCGGGATCACGATCCGCGTGAAGATCTGCCAGCGCCCGGCGCCGTCGATGCGTGCGGCCTCGTACAGCTCGCCCGGGATCGCCTGCAGGCCGGCGAGGATGATGACCATGTTGTAGCCGGTCCACCGCCAGGTGATGGCGCCGATGAGCGCGACGCGCGCCCACCACTCGTTGTTCAGCCAGTCGACGGGCGCGACGCCCACGAGGCCGAGCAGCTGGTTCACCGCTCCCCCGTCGGTGGCGAGCATCACCCGGAACACGACGGCGTACGCGACGAGCGTCGTGACGGCGGGCAGGAACGTCAGCAGCCGGAACCCCGAGCGGAAGCGCAGCCACGCCTGGTTCAGCAGGTACGCGAGTCCGACGGCGAGGCCGATCATGAGCGGCACCTGCACGATCAGGATGAGGAAGGCGTTGAACAGGCTCTTCGCGATGAGCGGGTCGGCGAAGAGCCGCGCGTACTGCTCGAAGCCGACCCAGCTCGACACCCCGCCCGAGGTGGCGAAGAAGCTCTGCCAGAGCGAGGTGACGAGTGGGTAGGCGAAGAACAGCGCGAGCAGGGCGGCGGCGGGCAGGGCGAACCACGCCCCCGGCCGCTGGAGGCGGCGCCCCAGCGACCGGCGGCGGCCCGAGGCATCCGGCTTCATGCCCCGGATGCCTCGAGCCGCGGCCCGCTCGCGTTCGGCGAGCGTCGGTGCGGTCATGACCGTCCCCGCCTACTCCGCGATCTCGCGGCCGGTGGCGGTGGCGATCTGCTTCGCCGCGTCGTCGAGCACCTGCTGCGGGTCGGCGCCGTTCAGCACTGCCGCGACGACCGCGTTGGCGACGATGTCGCTCGCCTCGGCGTTGTCGGTGGTGAAGGTGATCGGCGGGATGTTCGCGGTCTGCTCGGCGAAGAGCTCGTACACGGGCTGGCCGCCGAAGTACTCCTGCGGCTTGGCGAAGTACTCGCCCTTGAGCGCCGGCAGGTACGAGGGGAACAGGCCCTCGTTCTCCATCATCGAGGCCTGGTTCTCGGCGTCGGCGAGCGCGAAGTCGATGAACGCCGCCGCGAGCTGCGGGTTCTTCGCCTGGGTCGGGATCGCGAGGCCCGAGCCGCCGCTGTTCGAGGTGCGCACGCCGCCCTCCTCGAAGGCGGGCAGCTCGGTGACGCCGTAGGTGCCGCTCAGCTCGGGGGCGTCGCCCTGCAGCGTGCCGATCCACCAGACGGCCTCGGGGGTGACCGCCGAGTCGCCGTCCTTGGCGCTCGTGACGCGGCCGTCCCAGCCCTTGACGTTCTTCAGCAGGCCCTTCTCGTTGATCGTCTTCAGCAGCGTCAGCGCCTCGACGGCCTCGGGCGAGTTGACGGTGATGTCGCCGTTCTCGTCGAAGAGGCCCTGGCCCTGCTGCTGCAGCAGCATCTGGAAGCCGCCGCCCGTGGCGACGTCCTGCGACATGAGGGTGTGGCCGGTCTTCGCCTTGATCTGCTCGCCGGCGGTGACGAGCTCGTCCCAGGTCTGGATGCTCGCCGGGTCGATGCCGGCTTCCTCGAAGTAGTCGGCACGGTAGAAGAGCCCGACCGTGCCCGAGTCCCAGGGGGCGACCTTCAGCGCGTCGTCGGCGTCGGACTGCGCGGCCCACTTGAACGGGTCGAAGTCGGCCTCGTCGTCGCCGAGCACCGGCGTGAGGTCGACGAGCCCCTTCGGGAACTCGTTGATGTAGCCGGGCGCCCGGTCGGTCTCGATCGTGACGACGTCGGGCAGGCCGCTGCCGGCCTGCAGGCCCACCGAGAGCTTGTCGTAGGCGTTGTCGTAGCCGACGTCGACGACGTCGACCTTCGTGCCGGGGTGCTCGGCCTCGAACTCGGGCGCGAGCCGCTCGAGCGCGGTCGCCGCGACGTCCCACGACCACACGGTGATCTCGCCGTCGAGCTTCGCGTCGGGGTCGAGCACGACCGAGCCGCCTGCGGGCTGGCCGGCGCCCATGGCGCAGCCGGCGAGCAGGGCGACGCCGGCGAGGCCGGCGGCCGCTCCGAGCAGGGTGCGGGTCTTCTTCATCTGACTTCCTCGTCTCTT
>JBDIAF010000295.1:0-3294 GCA_039812245.1 Agromyces sp.
ACATCCGAGCCTTCGAGTCATCCCCGCCGATGAGGCGCCGTTCGCCGATGTCGAGGCGGTCTTCGGCACCAAGGGCGACCCCGCGCACTGCTGGTGCCAGTGGTACAAGCTGCCGGGCAGCGCCTGGCGCGTCGGCGCCGGCGGCGACGAGGCCCTGCGCGGGCGCCTCGAGGCCCAGCTCGCCGCCGACGGCCCCGGGCCCGGGCTGCTCGCCTACGACGGCGACGCACCGGTCGGCTGGTGCGCGGTCGAGCCGCGGCCCGCCCTCACGCGGCTGCACAGCAGCACCCTGGTGAGCGGCAACACCCCCGACCCCGATCTCGACGACGCCTCGGTGTGGGCCGTCACGTGCTTCGTGGTTCCGCGGCAGCACCGCAAGCGCGGCGTCGGCGCGGCGCTGTCCGAGGCATCCGTCGCCTTCGCCCGCAGCCACGGCGCCCGCGTGCTCGAGGCGTACGCGATCGACCCCTCGGCGCGGGCCAAGGTGGCGGCCGCCGAGCTCTTCCACGGCACCGCATCGATGTTCGCCAAGGCCGGCTTCGTCGAGGCCGCCCGCCCGTCCGCGAGCCGGGCGATCATGCGGATCGAGCTCTGACGCCGACTCAGTCCTCGCCGGCGAGCCCGCGCAGCCGCCGCATGCTCCGACGCAGCTCGTGCAGCTCGTCTCCGAGCCCTTCGAGGTGCCCGGCAGCCGCGGCGAACGCGTCGGCGGCGAGCGCCTCGTAGCCGCCGGTCTCCTCACCCGCATCACGGGCGACCGCTTCGATCGCGCGCAGTTGCTCGGCGAACAGCAGTTCGTCGCGGTGCGCGCCGAGCCGATCCTGCACGCGCTGCGCATGCTCGGCCAACTCGCGCACCTCGGCCCCGAACACCTCGATCGGTGGCGACGAGACCGCCTCAGCCGCGTATCGCAGTCGGCGCACCGAACGTCGCAGCCGGTGGAGCGACTCGACCTCGCCGGTCGCCGACCTGGCGGCCCGCCGGACGCGCTTCGCCTCGGCGAGCAGCACCGCCGAGAGCGTCGCCTCGGCTTCGCTCGCGGCGGCCGGGGCGAAGGGCGGCGCCGCCACGAAACCCGCGACCGCGTGCTGCACCTCGCGCCCCCGGCCATCGAGGAAGTCGCTCAATCCGTTCCAGCGCGCGGCGTGTCGGGCACGCACCTCGTCGAGGAGGCGCCGCCGCAGCGCGGCATCCGCGCCGCCGTCGAGCCGCGTCTCGGCCTGTTCGAGCCGGACCTGGAGATCTCGCACCCGGCCGAGCGCGTCGCCGAACTCCTCGAGCCCGCCGCGAACGGCCCGCACCGGGTCCTGCTCGAACAGCTCGCGATTCGCACCGAGCACGCTCCGCAGTCGCCGCGTGAGCGTGCGGGCGCGATGCACGGCCTCGGGCTCGCCGCGAGCAGCGCCGGCCGAGGCATCCGCGTGCTGAAGCGCGATCGCGGCCACGGCCGCGGCGATCGTCGCGCCCGCCGAACCCGGCCGACCGCCCGCCCCGGTCATAGTCCTTCGATCAGGATTCGCTTCACGCGCGACGAGTCGCCGCGCACGATCGCGACGTCGCGCTCGGCGACCCCGAAATGCGATGCGAGGGCCGCGACGACGCCGGCGTTCGCGGCGCCGTCGACGGCGCGCTCGCGCACGAAGACGGTGAGGGACGCCGCCGGGTCGTCGGGCGTCTCCTCCACGAGCGGCCCCTTGCGGCTGCCCGGCTTGACCCGCACCGTGACCTCCACGACGCTCCTGCCCGACTAGCGGCGCTGGCGCTTCTCGCGCACGCGCATGTTCACGACGATCGGACTGCCCTCGAAGCCGTAGATCTCGCGCAGGCGGCGCTGGATGAACCGGCGGTAGCCCGGGTCGAGGAACCCGGTCGTGAACAGCACGAAGGTCGGCGGACGCGTCGACACCTGCGTGCCGAACAGGATGCGAGGCTGCTTGCCGCCGCGCACGGGGTGCGGGTGCTCCTGCGTGAGCTCGGTGAGGAAGGCGTTGAACTTGCCCGTCGGAATGCGGGTGTCCCACGAGTCGAGCGCGGTCTCGAGCGCCGGCACGAGCTTCTCGAGGTGGCGGCCGGTGCGCGCCGAGATGTTGACCCGCGGCGCCCAGGCGACGTGGTGCAGGTCCTGCTCGATCTCGCGCTCGAGATAGCGCCGGCGGTCGTCGTCGAGCAGGTCCCACTTGTTGTAGGCGAGCACGAGGGCCCGCCCCGACTCGAGCACGAGGTCGATGATGCGCACGTCCTGCTCGGAGATCGGCTGCGAGACGTCGAGCACGACGATCGCGACCTCGGCCTTCTCGAGCGCGGCCTGGGTGCGCAGCGACGCGTAGAAGTCGGCGCCGTGCTGCAGGTGCACGCGACGACGGATGCCCGCGGTGTCGACGAACCGCCACACGCGGCCGCCCAGCTCGATCTGCTCGTCGACGGGGTCGCGGGTGGTGCCGGCGAGCTCGTTCACGACGACACGCTCCTCGCGGGCCGTCTTGTTGAGCAGGCTCGACTTGCCGACGTTCGGCCGGCCGACGATCGCGACGCGGCGCGGTCCGCCGATCTCCTGCTTCGCGACCGCCGAGACCTCGGGCAGCACCTTGAAGACCTCGTCGAGCAGGTCGGCCACCCCGCGGCCGTGCAGCGCCGAGACGGGGTACGGCTCGCCGAGGCCGAGGTTCCACAGCGCGGCGGCCTCGGGCTCGTGGCGGGCGTCGTCCACCTTGTTGGCGACGAGGAACACCGGCTTCTTGGTCTTGCGCAGCAGGCGCACGACGTGCTCGTCGGTCGCGGTGGCGCCGACGAGGGCGTCGACCACGAACAGCACGACGTCGCTGAGGTCGATCGCGACCTCGGCCTGCGCGGCGACGGATGCGTCGATGCCCTTCGCGTCGGGCTCCCAGCCACCGGTGTCGACGAGGGTGAAGCGGCGGTCGAGCCACTCGCCCTTGTACGAGACGCGGTCGCGGGTGACGCCGGGCACGTCCTCGACGACGGCCTCGCGACGGCCGAGGATGCGGTTGACGAGGGCCGACTTCCCGACGTTCGGGCGGCCGACGATCGCGATCACCGGCAGGGCCGGGAGGTACTGGATCGCGTCCTCGTCCTCCTCGGAGAGCTCGAGCAGGTCGAGGTCCTCCTCGTCGAGCTCGTACTCGTCGAGTCCGGAACGCAGCGCGGCCGCGCGCTGCTCGGCGAGTTCGTCGTCGACGTCGGCGAGGCGCTCGGCGAGGTCGTCGTCGTGGGCCTCGAACTCGTCGTGGTCGCTCATGGGGGTCTCCTGCGAAGTCTCTGGGCGCGGATCGCGCG
>JBDIAF010000296.1:0-3287 GCA_039812245.1 Agromyces sp.
GGCGTCGTCGCGCGACACCATTCCGATCGGCGACTGGATCCTGGCGCTGCTGTCGGTCGGCGCAACGCTTTATCTTCTGGTGTTCTACGACGCTATCGCGTTGCGGCCCGGCCTGCCGACCACGACGGACATCGTCGTCTCGATCATCGGCGTGCTCGCGCTGCTCGAGGCCGCGCGCCGCGCCGTCGGCCCGGCGCTGGCGATCATTGCCGCGATCATGCTGAGCTACATCTTCGCCGGCCCGTGGCTGCCCGGGGTGCCGCGCGGGGCACTGCCGGTCTCGACCCTCATGCGCGGCGACACCGCCGGCGACGCACGCGGCGGCGCCGCCGACCGAGGCGCCGCCGACCGGGACATCGTCGCCGAGCTCGAACGCGAACCCCGCCCCGACGACGAGGCCCTCGTCGTCTTCACCAGCGGCACGACCGAGCTGCCGAAGGGCGTGGTGCACTCCCGAGGCTCGCTGGGATCGGGACTCGGCGACTTCGCCGGCGCCGTCGGGCTCCGGCCGGGACTGCGGGTGCTCACCGATCAGCTCATGGTGGGCGTTCCGGCCCTCATCGCCGGTGCGCACTGGACGATGCCGCGGCCGGGCGCGGATCCCGGTGCCCGGCCCTCGCAGTACCTGGGCATGCTGGGCGAGGCCCAGCTGCTCTTCGCCGTGCCTGCCGCGATGGACGCCCTCCTCACCGAGCTCGACGCGCGCCCCGAGCTCGCCCCGCGCCGCCTCGAGACGATCGTGCTCGGCGGCGCCCCCGTGCTCCGGCCGCTGCTGGAGCGCGTCTTCCGGCGGTTCCCCGAGGCGCGGGTGCGCGCGGTGTACGGCATGACCGAGATCCTGCCGGTGGCGATCGCCGACGGCCGCGAGAAGCTCGCCGCCCTCGAGCGGGCCGAGGGCGCGACGGCAGGCGCTGCGGCGGGCGCTGCGGCCACAGGCGGCACCGCGGCGAGCGCGGGCGACCCGGTGGGCCGGCTGATGCCCGGGGTCGCGGCGCGGCTCGACGGCGACGAGCTCGTGCTCTCCGGCCCCGGTCTCGCTCGCGGCTACCTCCACGAGCTGCCGGAGCGCCCCCTGCACGAGTTGCGCACCGGCGACCTCGCCCGCATCGAAGCCGGCGCAGGGACCCCCGCCCTCACCCTGCTGGGCCGCGCGAAGGACATGTTCATCCGGGGCACGCAGAACGTGTACCCGGGGCTGTACGAGCCGATCGTCGCGCGCCTCGACGGCGTCGCGGACGCCGCCCTCACCGGCGTGCCGGACGAGATCGGCGACGACCGCATCGTCCTCGTCGTCGTTCCCGAGCTCGATCCGCCCGGCGGCCTCGACCCAGGGCATCCGCTCGCCCGCCGGGTCGCTGCAGCGCTGCCCGGCCTCATGGACGCGGGCGCCCTTCCCGACCTCGTACTGGCGGTCGACGCACTGCCGCGCTCGGGCCGCAGCCGCAAGCTCGATCGCACGGCCCTCGCCGCAGCGGTCGCGGCCCACCTCGCCGCGCGCGCACCGGGGCGTCCGCGATGAGGGTCACGGTCACCGGCGCGAGCGGCTTCATCGGTGGCGCGGTCGCCACCGCGCTCGCCGACGACGGCCACGAGGTCACGGGCTACGGCCGCAGTCCCTCGGGCTGGAGCCATCCGGCCGGGCGGTACGACGTCTGGGACCTCCGCCGCACCCCGCCCGCAGGGCTCGCCCGCGCCGACGCGGTCGTGCACTGCGCCGCCCTCGCCGACGACTGGGCCCCGCTCGACGCGGCGCTGCGGGTGAACCGCGACGGCACTCGAGCCGTCGTGCGCGCCTTCCCGGGTGCGCGCATCGTGCACCTGTCGAGCTCGAGCGTGTACGACGCGTTCGCGCCGAGCGTGCGCGTGCGCGAGGACGCTCCGCCGCCCACCCGGTTCCTCAGCAGCTACTCGCGGTCGAAGGCGCTCGCCGAGGCCGAGCTCGCGGGCCGCGACGCCGCGATCCTGCGCCCGCACGCCGTCTACGGCCCGGGCGACACGACGCTGCTGCCGCGCCTCCTCGGTGCGGTGCGACGGGGCCGCCTGGTGCTGCCCGGCGGCGGCCGGGCGCTGCACCAGCTCACGCACGTCGACCACCTCGTCGACGCGGTGCGGCTCGCGCTCGCACCCGGCGCGCCCGGCGGCGTCTACAACATCGCGGATGCCTCGCCCAGGCCGCTCGCGGAGGTCGTCGACGAGTTCCTGCGCCGGCGCCGGGTCGACGCGCGCATCACGGGCATCCCGACGCGGGCGGCCTTCGCCCTCGCCGGCGCGCTCGAGGGCGTCGCCCACGCGACCGGCGGGCGGCCTCGGCTCACGCGCTACGCGGTCAGCCAGCTCGGCTTCGAGCGGACGTACGACCTCGGCGCTGCGCGCTCGCTGCTCGGCTACCGTCCCGGGGGGACCTCGCTCGCGGGCGCAGAACGCTGGTGAGGCCCCGCGGCGCCGAGCGACGGCGGTCTCACGCCTTGCGCACGACGAGCGACGCGTACGCCGGGATCAGCACGCGCCGCCCGTAGCGGCGCGACACGACCTCGAACGGCCGCCCGTCGCCGATCAGCAGCTCGAGCACCGCCTGCAGCTCGGCCTTCGCGAGCGGGCCGCCGAGGCACAGGTGCCGCCCCGCGCCGAACCACAGCTGCCGGTGCTGCGGCAGGTAGGGACGGTCGACGCGGAACGCGCCCGCGAGGTTGTTCGCCGTCCACGTCAGCACGAGCACCCGATCGCCGGCGCGCAGGGTGCGTCCGCCGATCTCGAGATCGGCGAGCACCGCACGGCCGATGATCGGCGCCGGACTCGTCACGCGCAGGGTCTCGCGGACGGCGTCCTCGCGGTGCTCCGGCGCGGCGATCAGGCGGTGCTGCTCCCCCGTGTCGGCGAGCAGTGCCGCCATGCGCGCCATCGCGCTCGCCGCGGTCTCGGTTCCGGCGACCATGAGCAGCGTCGCGAGCCCCTTCGTCTGCTGCAACGTCAGCCCGAGCTCCCGGCAGCGCCCGATCACCGTGTCGGGCGAGGCATCCGCGAACGCCCCGTCGACGTGGGCGGTGAGCCGCTCGACGATCGCGCGCGCCGCCTTCACCTTGTGCGGCGGCAGCTCGGTGTCGGCCGTGGTTCCGAGCGCGATCGCCGCCAGCTGCTCGCCGGTCGCGAAGATCTCGAGATACGCGGCGTCGCCGCGCGAGCGATCGACGGGCATGCCGAGCAGGGTCGTCACCATCTGCCCGACGAGCACGCGCGACAGCTCGGCGAGGTCGAGCTCGTCACCCGCCTCGAAGCGCTCGCGGGCGAGG
>JBDIAF010000297.1:0-3280 GCA_039812245.1 Agromyces sp.
GGCTCTCTGAAGGCCGCGAGCGCCCGCCGGTCGGGCGGGCGCTGAGCGACTCGGCGGCGTCGCCCGGCGCTCGTCGCCCGGCGCTCGTCGCCCGCCGCTCGTCGCGACTCAGTCGCCGGATGCCTCGCCCCGCAGCGTCGGCCGCCACACGCCGCCCGGCTCGCCGCCCGCGACGAGCTCGACCAGCGCCTCGACCAGCCGGAACGGCAGCACCGCGACGACGTGCAGCGCGACGAGGGGCGCGAGCAGCGCGGACCCGTAGGCGAGCAGCAGCTGCAGGCCGGCGAGGCCGCGCCAGGGCAGCGCGCCGAGCGCGGGGAGCAGGAGCAGCCAGAACCACGCCGGCTGCCACCAGCCGAGCACGGCCGCCGCGAGCACGAGCACGGCGCCGACGATCGCCTGCGCGACGAAGGCGAGGCCCGCGACCCCGCCGAACTGCCGCTCGCGGTCGGCCGACACCCACGCCCACATGAGCCACGACCGCACGAGCGGAACCCGCTGCTCGCGCAGCGCCGTGCGGAACACGCGATCGTCGATGCGACGCCGGCCGAGCGCGCCTGGGCGATCGCCGAACTCGGCCCGGGCCGCGGCGAGCGCCGAGCGGTGGTCGTGCAGCACGGCGGGCGCCGACTGCCGCCCGTAGCTCGCGATGAAGCTCCACAGCGGTTGCGGCACCGACGCCAGGTCGGTGCCGCGGAACGCGGGCACCGCGAAGCGCTCGCCGCTCTGCGGGTCGAGGTAGGCGAAGGGCTCGCGCAGGTCGAAGCGGTAACCGTCTGCGGGCCGCTGCGCGAGCAGCAGCTCGTCGAGGGGGAGGTCGTCGGCGGCGTCGGTCTCACGCAGGAAGGGCATGCCGACATCGTCCTCCCGACCGCCGTCAGCCGCATCCGCGCGGCTAGGTGCCGAGCAGCAGCGCGATGACCGTGAGCGAGACGGCCGAGCCCACCGTGGTCACGAACACGGCGTCACGGGCGAGCACCTCGCCCGTCTCGTAGCGCTGCGCGTAGTTGAACACGTTCTGCGCGGTCGGCAACGCCGCCAGCACCGTGACGGCGTAGAGCGCGTCGGCGTCGAGACCGAACGCGAACCGACCGACCGCCCAGGCCGTGAGCGGCATGACGACGAGCTTCAGGCCCGAAGCGAGCAGCACGTCGACGCGCGCGCTGCCGGGGGCGAGCAGCCGGCGCCCGTGCAGCGACATGCCGTAGGCGATGAGCATGAGCGGCACCGCGGCATGGCCGATCGTGACGATCGGCTCGAGCACGGGGGCCGGCAGCTCGAGCCCCGACACCGCCACGCCGACGCCGAGCAGGGAGCCCACGATGATCGGGTTCGTGAAGGTCGAGCGCACGATGCCGAGCACCGAGGTGCGCCCCTCGACCACGGCGCCGAGCACGGCGAGGGCCACGGGCGCGAACAGCAGCAGCTGCAGCAGCACGACCGGCGCCGAGAGCGCCGCGTCCCCCAGCATGTACACGGCGATGGGGATGCCGAAGTTGTTGCCGTTCACGTAGCCCGAGGCGAGCGCGCCGATCACGGTGTGCGCGAGCCCGCGCCGCAGCACGAGCATCGAGACGAGCCCGAACACCAGCATCATCGCGACGGCCGCGACGGCCGACACCGGAAGCAGGGTCGAGAACAACTCGCCGACGTCGGCGGTGGCGAGCACCGAGAACAGCAGGAACGGCGCGAGCACGTTGAAGTTCAGCCGGGCGAGCACCGGCCGCGCCTCGGCGCCGACGAGCCCCGACCTCGCGGCGACCCAGCCGACGAAGACGGCGAGCGCGATGACGGCGAAGCCCGTCAGGATGCCGATCACGCGCGCCGCCCGGGCGGGCGGGGGCGGGCCGAGGCATCCATCGTCTCGAGCCTACGACGCGGCGCGCCCCGTTCGCGTCCTTCCGCGTCGGGCGCCGGATGGGCAGCCCTCCCCATTCCGCCGGAGCACCCGTCGTGGTGGCATGAGGGAGCCGCCGGATCCTCCGGCGGCGTCCGCTCTTCGACACATCGGGGGAATCATGAAGCTCACCACTCGACTCGCCACCACGGCGGCGGCGATCGCGCTGCTCGTCGGCGGCGGCGTCGCCACCGCGGCGCCGGCCCAGGCCATCCCCTCGAGCGGCGTCCACTACGTCGACGGCTACTCGCTCTCCAACTGCAAGTCGATCCTCAACTCGGGGATCCGGGAGAAGCTCATGTTCGGCAGGGCCGTCTACGACGTGACGCCGTGCTTCAAGCTGCCCAGCGGCACCTGGCGCGCCGTCTACTACTGGAAGTGATCACGGGGGCCGCCGCCGGGCGCGTCAGCGCGGAACGGCCGCGTGCGCGGCGCGCTCGCGCTCGGCGTCGGCCCGAGCGGCCGACCTCGCGATCAGCAGCCAGGTCGTGAGCAGGCAGAGCACACCGACGGCGAGGGCGATGAGCCCAGCGGTGCGGCCGAGCACGACCTCGAAGATGAGGCTCGGCACGCCGGCGGCGATGAGCGCGACGACCGCGACCTGCGAGATGAGCAGCCGGTTCGCCGTCTGCACGAGTCGGTGCTTGCGGTGCTTGCGGAAGAGCGAGCGGTGCAGCACGACCGGGGCGAGGCCGAGCACCGTCGCGATCCCCGCCGCGACGACGAGCACGAGGTAGAGCCCGCGCGCGTACGCGTCGAGCTCGACGAAGCGGGGTTGGAAGGCGACCGCGAGCAGGAAGCCCGAGAGGATCTGCGTGCCGGTCTGCACCGCGCGCAGCTCCTGCAGCAGCTCGTTCCAGTTGCGATCGTCGCGCTCGGCGCCGGTCTCGTTGCGCCCGTCGCCGGGGTCGACGTCGACGGCGCCCGGCTCTCGGTCGGGTCCGCTCACTCCCACCCCACCGTGTGCGTCCATCCGGCCAGGTAGGCGCGCTCGTTCTCGTCGAGGCGCACGGGGGTGGAATCGGGGTACCGGTCGAGCTCGCAGAGCTCGTAGATGCGGCGCACGACGACGCGACGCAGCGGCGCGGTGGGGTCTTCGAGGAGCTCGCGCTGCAGCGTCGGCTCGAGCATCGGCCACCAGATGCCGATGGGCGGAAGCACCGTTCTCGCCGGGCTGCTGGACTGCTCGATGATCGACATGGTTGCTCCTCGTGGCACGGCGCGGGGCTCCGTCGCCCGCGCGTCGCACCCACGCTAGCCTTCCCGCGAGGGCGCCGCATCGGGCTTGACCGGGTGGGGGTGCGGTGCTAGCCGACGGTCGGCCGGCTCACCGTGCGCGGTCGTGCGGGCGTCGGCGCCGCGGGGTCGCCCGCGGCGCGCAGG
>JBDIAF010000298.1:0-3280 GCA_039812245.1 Agromyces sp.
CGAAAGCGCGAGCACGGATGTCGTCGCCACCACGCGCGTACGCGCGCGAGTGTTTCTTGACATGCTTCTCCCTCCGAGCGCCGCCGCGGGGGATGCTCGCGTCGGCGCGACTGGCACGCATCGATCAGACACGCGTACTGGGCATCTTGCCGCTTGACCCCTCTTCGGGGGAAGACATGAATCGCAGATCCGTGAACATTCGATGCGAATTCGTCACCGTTCTCGGGACGAATGCCTCGAACCGCGAGGATGCCTCGACGACCGTCACCCGTCCGGGGGGGGGGCGTCGGATGCGCCGCGACGAGCGGGGCAGAGTGGCGCCGGGGCGTCGTTCACGGCATCGGTATCCTGAGCGCGGGCGCGCGCACGCGCGCCGGAGTGGGGGAGATATGTCCAGCATCCGAACCCGTGGAGGGGGCGCCGTCGCCGCGCTCTCCGCGGCCCTCGTGCTCACGGCCGCGCTCGCGGGGTGCGCGTCCGGTTCAGGCGACGCAGGCGGGGGCGCCTCGGGTTCGAGCGCCTCGCCCGAGGCGAGCACCGGCGCGCTGCCGCCGGTCATCGTCGAGGTGGAGGACCTCGAGGGCACGACCGTCGAGGTGCCGCTCGGCAACACGGTCGACCTCGTCGTCTCCGACGACAGCGACGTGACCGCCTGGGTGGCCGAGGTGGCCGATCCGACGGTCGTCGAGTTCGTGCCGGGCAAGGACGACGGCTCGGCGCAGTTCAATCCCGGCCTCGAGCCGCTCGCGGTCGGTGAGACCGAGGTCGTGCTGAGCGACGGCGCGTCGACGACGGTGACGTTCACGGTCGTCGTCACCGAGTAGGCGCGGGGCGCGTCTCGACGAGATCGTCGGCGCCGGCGGCGGCGGCAGCAGCAGCTTCGCGAGCTGGTCCGTGGAGTGCACGATCGCGTGGGCGTCGGCGGCCTCGGCGGGCGAGCCGTAGCCCCATTCGACCACGACCGTCGGCACGTCGTTCGCGAGCGCGCCCTGCACGTCGTAGCCGCGGTCGCCGACCATGACGGCGCGGTCGGTCGGGATGCCGAGCTCGTCGAGGCGGCGGAGGGCCTCGGCGACGACGCTGGCCTTCGAGCTGCGGCCGACGGACTCGTCGGCGCCCGCGATGACCGTGAAGCGTTCGCTCAGCCCGTGGTTCTCGAGCACGGCACGGGCGGTGTGCTCGGGCTTGGAGGTGGCGAGGGCGATCGGCACGCCGGCGGCCTGCAGTCGCTCGAGCACGCCGGCGACGCCGGGGAAGACCGGCGAGGCGAGCACGTAGTCGGCGTAGTGGGCGCGATAGACGGCGACGGCCTCGGCCGCCTGCGCCTCGTCGAAGCTGCCGCTCAGCCGGAAGGTCTCGACGAGCGGCGGGCCGACGTAGGAGCGCAGGGTGGCGTCGTCGGGCACCGGGTGCCCGAAGCTCTGGAAGGTGTGCGCGAGCGAGCCGGTGATGTCGTGCGCGGAGTCGATGATGGTGCCGTCGAGGTCGAACAGCACGGCCGACCAGGTTCGGGTTGCGACGGGCGCCGTGGGGGTCAGCGTGTCAGTGGTCACCGTGACATCTTATGGGCCCGAAATCCGAGTGAAGCTCGGAATGCCTGATCGTCCCAGCGAACCCGCAGCAACGTGGGACACGTGTCCCACAGGCGGAGCGAGGCATCCGGATGCCTTGGCCCCACTGAGGCCGAGTGCGGCCGGCGCCCACCGCCCCTCAGAACAGCCGGGCGTGACCCGAGTCGACGCCGCGCATCTCGTCGTAGTCGAGCACGACGCAGCGGATGCCCCGGTCCTCGGCGAGGGTTCGCGCCTGCGGCTTGATCTCCTGGGCGGCGAAGACGCCGCGCACGGGCGCGAGCAGGGGGTCGCGGTTCATGAGCTCGAGGTAGCGGGTGAGCTGCTCGACGCCGTCGATGTCGCCGCGGCGCTTGAGCTCGACCGCGACGCTGCCGCCCTGCTCGTCGGTGGCGAGGATGTCGACCGGCCCGATCGCCGTCATGTACTCGCGTCGAACGAGGGTGTAGCCGTCGCCGAGGCGTTCGATCTGCTCGGCGAGCAGCTGCTGCAGGTGCGACTCCACGCCGTCCTTCTGCAGGCCGGGGTCGATGCCGAGCTCGTGCGCCGAGTCGTGCAGCACCTCGTGGATCCTGACGATGAGCCGGTCGGCGGTCTTCTTGTGGGTGACCGTCCACACCGCGCTCACGCCGGCCGTGGCGAGCTCGTCGTCGGGCGTCGACTCCTCGAGCGTGCACGGCGGGCTCATCCAGTTGAGCGGCTTGTAGCTGCCGCCGTCGGAGTGCACGAGGAGGCTCCCGTCGCCCTTCACCATCAGCAGGCGCGTGGCGAGCGGCAGGTGCGCCGAGAGGCGACCGGCGTAGTCGACGGAGCAACGGGCGATGACGAGACGCACCGTACGAGTGTACGCGGGCCGGGCGGGGCGGTTTCGACCGGCTCGACGGGCGCGAGGGGTGGCCGCGCGGCGCGGGAGGTGGCAGCATGCGGGCATGGGCCGACTCGTCTCGTTCATCACGACCTCCCTCGACGGCTACGTCAACGACGTCGAGGGCCGCTTCGACTTCGCCACGCCGAGCGACGAGGTGCACGCCTTCGTCAACGAGCACCTGGCGGGCGCCCGCACCGAGGTCTACGGGCGCCGGCTCTACGAGACGATGAAGGTCTGGGAGACCTGGGACGTCTCCGACGAGCCGGAGTCGGTACGCGAGTTCTCGGAGTTCTGGAAGGGCATCGACAAGGTCGTCTACTCGACCACGCTCGAATCGGTCGACACGAGTCGCACCCGACTCGAGCGCCGTTTCGATCCCGTCGCGCTGCGGGCGTTCGCGGATGCCTCGGAGCACGACGTCTCGATCGGCGGGCCGACGCTGCTCGCCGAGGCGCTCCGCGCGGGCATCGTCGACGAGCTCAGCTTCGCGATCGCGCCGGTGGTCATCGGCGGGGGCACGCGGGCGCTGCCCGAGGGCATCCGCCTCGACCTCGAGCTCACCGACGAGCACCGCTTCGAGAACGGCACCGTCTTCGTCGCCTATCGCGTGCGCCGCGGCGCGCCGCCGCGCCTCGGCGGCGGCGCGGTCGCGCTCGCGCGCCGCGGCCGCGAGCAGGCCGGCCACGACGACGAGCCCGAGGATGACGAGCAGCGCGTTGAGCAGCCCGAAGTGCTCGCCGAGGAAGCCGATGAGCGGGGGACCGGCGAGGAACGCGCAGTAGCCGATGATCGCGACCGCGCTCACGCGGGCGGCCGAGTTCACGGGATCGTCGGCCGCGGC
>JBDIAF010000299.1:0-3278 GCA_039812245.1 Agromyces sp.
TCGTTACGTGCCCAGTCCTTGATGTTGAACGGCGGGTTCGACATGACGTAGTCGAACTCGACGCCGCCGAGCAGATCGCGCGCGAAGGTGTCGCCCCAGACCGAGCCGAGCTTGCCGTTCAGTCCGTGGATCGCGAGATTCATCTGCGCGAGCTTCCAGGTGCGCTCGTTGAGCTCCTGCCCGTACACCGAGATCTCGCTGCCCTCGCGATGGTGCGCCTCGAGGAATTTCTCGGCCTGCACGAACATGCCGCCCGAACCGCACGCCGGGTCGTAGACGCGGCCGTGCGTCGGCTCGAGCATCTCGACCAGCACCCGCACCACGCTGGCCGGTGTGAAGAACTCGCCACCCCGCTTGCCCTCGGCCCGCGCGAACTTCTCGAGGAAGTACTCGTACACCTCGCCCAGCAGGTCGCGCGCGCGCGACGCCCCCTGCCCCGAGAAGCGCGCCGAGGAGAACAGGTCGATCAACTCGCCGAGCCGCCGCTGGTCGACGTTGTCGCGGTTGAAGATGCGCGGCAGCACGGTGCCGAGCGAGGGATTGGCGGCCATGAGCGCATCCATCGCCTCGTCGATGAGCTGACCGATCGAGCGGACGTGGCCCGATGTATCCGTCGCCCCCTTGGCGTGCTCGGCCAGGAACCGCCACCGTGCCGCATCGGGCACCCAGAACACGCCCCGGCCGGTGTACTCGTCGACGTCGTCGATGAGCTGGGCCACCTGCCCTTCGTCCATGCCCTGCGCGGCAAGCTCGACCGCGATCTGCTCGCGTCGTTCGTCGAAGGCATCGCTCACGTACTTGAGGAACACGATCCCGAGGATCACGTCCTTGTACTGCGAGGCGTCCATCGAACCGCGCAACTTGTCGGCGGCTTTCCAGAGCGTGTCCTTCAGCTCTTTCATGGTCGACGGCACAGCGGGCGCAGCCTTCGGCTTCGGGGGCATCAATCGATCCTTTCGTGGGGTTCAGCGGTGGTCAGCGTGCCGGCGCTGACGCCGGCGATCACGAGTCGTTCGAGCGAATCGAGGCGCTCGGCTCGGCGGCGCGCGGCTTCGGCTTCAACCCGGATGCCTCGCAGCGCCGCCGCGAGTCCCGACCGCTCGTCGGGCTGCACTCGCCGAACCGACCACGAGCGCCAGTCGCTGCCGCGCCCGGCCTGAAGGCCGATGTCAGCGGCCAGCACCTCGGGCATCAACCCGGCCGGATCGTTGCGGTTGATCCGCAGCACGCGCGCGGGAGACACGACGACCGAGGCGCCGCCCGCATCGACCCAAGCCAGCGCCTTCGGCGAGCTGACGAACACGACGTCGCCGGGTTCCGTGAGTTTCACGCGCGGGTATCGCGTGGCCAAGTTCATGCGGTCGATGCGGCGCGAACCGATCGGCGTCGTGCCCGCGAGTTCGTCGCCGCCCACCACGATGAACCCGTCGTCGGCATCGAGCTCGCCTGCATCGACCCTGGCTCCGGTGACGAGTCGAAGGTGCCGCTCGGCGATGAGCGAGGCGAGCGAAGCGACAGGCAGCGCGTCATCTCGTTCGGCGGGCCTGAGTCGGGCGAGGCCCGCCGGAACCTGCGCGCCGAGCTCGCCGAGGGCGGCATCGAACCTCGCGGGCACCGCACGGGCCGCCGCGCTCACCCGACCGCCCGAAGCCCCGCCCGACGGGGTGTGCCCGACCGGCAGCACCTCGGCGACGAGGGATCCGTCGCGCGCTGCCAGGCGACTGGTCGGCACGCGCCGGCTGCCCACGAAGGCGTGCGCCCCGACCGTGGCCGGGCTCCCCATCGACGCCGCAAGATCTCCCACGAGATCGGCACGAACCCCCGGCTCGAGGACGGCCGCCGACAGGTCGGTGACGAGCGTCCAGCGATCGGCCGCGGCCACCTCGGGATGCGCGGGACCGAGCACCCACATGGCGAGTCGTTGTCGCGGGTGCGCGACGATCAGCCCCGCGGGCAGCGCGACGATCGCACGCACCCGCCCCGAGCGCAGCAGTTCGGCCCGACGGCGGGATGCCTCGCGGTCGAGGCCCCCCTCGGCGAGCACGCTCGACGGCGCGACGACCACGCCACGCTGCGAATCGTCCATCTGCACGACGATCTGGTCGACGGCGTCGAGGATCTCGACGGGCGTCGCCACCGAGGCATTCGAAGTCGGGTACTGGGCCACATGAACCACCGAGCCGTGCACCTCGAAGTCGCCCTCGCGGCCGACTCGCACGCCGGAGCGCGCGATGCCGAGCACCGCGATGCGGCGGCGCAGCAGACGGGCGGCCTCGCCGTCCACATCGGCCGAGATGATCGACAGCTCGGCGAACTCGTCGAGGCGCCCCGCGAGGTCGACGAGCCGGTCACCGCCGACACCCGTCGGGTCGACGAAGCAGGGTGCCGAAGCGTCGGCCGTCTCGTTCGTCAGAGCGAGCTCGATGGCGATCTCGCTCACGAGTGCCGATGCCTCAGCCGTCAACCCCACCCGCGAGACCTCGGGAGACGCCGATCGAACGCGATCGCCCACGAGTCGCTCGAGGGCGGCAGCCGGCGTGTAGGCAGCTTCGGCGAGCGCGTCGGCGCGCCGCGCGACCGCCGACGCAAGGTCGCCCAGCGCCTCGACCTCGGTGAAGAGCAGCTCGTCGTCGGGATCGGTCTCGTCGGCGAGGTCGATCAGCTCATCGAGCTCCAGCGCCCCGAGCGCCTCACCTGCGATTGCACGCAGCGCGAGCATCGCGCTCAGTGCGGCGAAGTCGATCGGCTGCGCACCGACTGCGAACAGCGGTGCGTCGTCGAGCGCACTCGGATTGTTGCCGTGGGCGGTCTCGACCAGCCATCGGGCGACGTCGAGGGCGTCGAAGAGCTCGGTGCGCCCATCGCGGCCGACCGGCGCGGGGAATGCCGCCCCGCCCGACGCGAAACGCCTGCGCCAGACCGTCACGACCGGGCGCTTCACCTGGGCGAGCCGAGCGATGCCGGCAAGCGTGATCCGCAGGTCGGAGGTGCCTGCCAGACTGGTCGTCGTCGACATCAGCCCCTCCCCTCGCTGTCACTGGATGCGATGTGATGAGCCTAGCTTCGCGGGGTAACTTCTTGCTCGACTTCTCCGATAACACGGCTTATCAGTCGATTCAGCTCCGGCTAGCGCATGGTCGCCCTAGCGTTCTCGTCGTCGCCGCTTCAGCTCGGCGGTCTTCGAAACGAGAACCCGAGGGGGACCAGAATGCCGTACATCCGCCGCGTCCGAGTGCAGTCGCCCGGAACGCACGCATCGCACAGCACGGCCGTGCAGT
>JBDIAF010000300.1:0-3271 GCA_039812245.1 Agromyces sp.
CGGTCGTCGGCCCGCATGATCAGCATGTACTTCGTCATGATTCCGTCTCCTGTTCGGATCTTCGTAAGGCCGATCTCGACCCTCTCATTGAAGACGTCGATCGGGAAGACGCCCGATCGACACGGTCGCAGAAATTCCTCGAGATTCTTCCCCCACGCCGTTCGGGGCTCAGCCGAGCGCGTCGACGGCGGCCCGGATCGCGTCGGCCGAGGCGAGCAGCCTCGCCTCCTCGTCGCCCGACATCGGGGTCTCGGCGAGGGGTGCGGCGCCCGAGGCATCCACGATCGAGGGCAGCGAGAGCGCCACGCCGCTGATGCCCCGCACCCCGTCGAGCACGGTCGACACGGGCAGCACCGCGTGCTCGTCGCGCAGCACCGCCTCGACGATGCGCGCGCCGCTCACCCCGATCGCGAGGTTCGTCGCTCCCTTGCCGCGGATGACGGCGTAGGCCGCGTCGCGCACCTCGGCGGCGATGCGGTCCAGCTCGTCGGCGGTGAACGGCAGTGCGCCGCCGCGAGGATCGCCACGCCAGTCGAGGATCGGCACCGGCCCGATGCGCGCGTTCGACCAGAGCGGGAACTCGGTGTCGCCGTGCTCGCCCACGATGTCGGCGTGCACGCTCGCGGTGCTGACGCCTGCGCGCTCGGCGAGCCGCCAGCGCAGTCGCGAGGTGTCGAGCACGGTGCCGGAGCCGAACACGCGGTGCGCGGGCAGGCCGGTGACCTGCCGGGCCACGACGGTCATGACGTCGGCGGGGTTGGTCACGATCACGAAGACCGCGTCCGGCGCCTGCCCGACGAGCACGGGCATCAGCCGCTCGAGGATCGCCGCGTTCGTCGCGGCGAGCTCCATGCGCGACTGCCCCGGCTCCTGCTTGGCCCCGGCCGTCACGACGACCACGTCGCTGCCGGCCACGACCGAGGCATCCGAGCCGCCGCTCACCGACGAGCCGGTGAACTGGGTGCCGTGCGCGAGGTCGAGCACCTCGGCCTCGACCTTCGCGGTCGCGATGTCGTAGAGCGCCACCTCGGCGGCCGACTCGCGGATGAGCGCCGCGTAGGCGAGGCTCACGCCGACGCTGCCCGCGCCGACGACCGTCAGTTTCGTGCGTCCGTTCGCCATGCCTCCATCCTGTCGGTTCGCGGGCGGCGATGGGGCACGAACTCGGATGCGTCGACGAGGACGACGGAGGGCGCGCACCGTGCGGTGCGCGCCCTCCGTCAGAGCCCGGGCGGATGCCTCGGGCCTACTCCCACTCGATGGTGCCCGGCGGCTTCGAGGTGACGTCGAGCACGACGCGGTTGACCTCGCGCACCTCGTTCGTGATGCGGTTCGAGATCTTCGCGAGCACGTCGTAGGGCAGGCGCGTCCAGTCGGCGGTCATCGCGTCCTCGGAGGAGACGGGACGCAGGACGATCGGGTGGCCGTAGGTGCGGCCGTCGCCCTGCACGCCCACCGAGCGCACGTCGGCGAGCAGCACGACCGGGCACTGCCAGATCTCGCCGTCGAGGCCGGCCTTGGTGAGCTCCTCGCGGGCGATCGCGTCTGCGTCGCGCAGCAGCTCGAGGCGGTCGCGGGTGACCTCGCCGACGATCCGGATGCCGAGACCCGGGCCGGGGAACGGCTGGCGGCCGACAATGGCCTCGGGCAGGCCGAGCTCGCGGCCGATCGCGCGCACCTCGTCCTTGAAGAGGGTGCGCAGGGGCTCGACGAGCTCGAACTGCAGGTCTTCGGGCAGGCCCCCGACGTTGTGGTGGCTCTTGATGTTCGCCGTGCCGGCGCCGCCGCCCGACTCGACGACGTCGGGATAGAGGGTGCCCTGCACGAGGAACTTGATCGGCTGCCCGTCGGCGGCCGCCTCGGCGATGAGGTCGCGCTCGGCGGCCTCGAAGGCGCGGATGAACTCGCGCCCGATGATCTTGCGCTTCTCCTCGGGGTCGGTGACCCCGGCGAGGGCGTCGAGGAAGGTGTCCTCGGCGTCGACCGTGACGAGGCGCACGCCCGTCGCCGCCACGTAGTCCTGCTGCACCTGCTCGCGCTCGCCCTTGCGGAGGAGCCCGTGGTCGACGAACACCGCGGTGAGCTGGTCGCCGACGGCGCGCTGCACGAGCGCGGTCGAGACGGCCGAGTCGACGCCGCCCGAGAGGGCCGAGATGACGCGGGCGTCCCCGACCTGCTCGCGGATGCGGGCCACCTGCTCGGCGATGACGTTGCCCGAGTTCCAGTCGGCGGGGATGCCGGCGGCGCGGTGCAGGAAGTTCTCGATGATGCCCTGGCCGAACGGCGAGTGCTTCACCTCGGGGTGCCACTGCACGCCGTAGAGCTTGCGCTCGTCGTTCGCGAAGGCGGCGACCGGGGTCGACTCGGTCGAGGCGAGCACCTCGAAGCCCTCGGGGGCGCGGGCGACCGAGTCGCCGTGGCTCATCCACACGGTCTGCGCCGCGGGCTGGTCGACGAGGAGGGCATTTCCAGAGGCATCCGTGACGTTCGCGGCGGTCGCGCCGTACTCGCGCGCGCCGGTCTCGGCGACCTCGCCGCCGAAGTGGCGCGCCATCACCTGGAAGCCGTAGCAGATGCCGAGCGTCGGCACGCCGAGCTCGAGGATCTCCTCGTCGAGCTGCGGGGCGCCCTGCTCGTACACCGACGACGGGCCGCCCGACAGCACGATGCCGATCGGGTTCTTCGCGCGCACCTCGTCGGCCGTGATCGAGTGCGGCACGATCTCGGAGTAGACGGATGCCTCGCGCACCCGACGCGCGATCAGCTGCGCGTACTGGGCGCCGAAGTCGACGACGAGGACGGGACGCTGTTCGGTCTCGCTCACTTGGCCTCCACGGGCTCGGAATCGGTGGTCTGGTCGGGCCCGCTCGTCGCGTCCGTCGCGGCGCGCGAGGCGAGGTAGGCGTTCACCTCGCGGCCGACCCTGGCCTCGAGGAAGAAGGAGAGGAACGGCACGACCCCGCCGAGCGCGATGACGATGAATCGCAGGAACGGCCAGCGCATGAGGCTCCACAGCCGGAAGTCGCTGAAGAGGTAGACGACGTAGAACCAGCCGTGGGCGATGAGGATGCCCGTCGAGAGGTTGACGCCCGAGCCCGTCGACTCGAGGCCGCTCGCGGTCTCGATGACCGGCTCGAAGCTCAGCACGCCGTTCGGCCCGAACGCGAACAGCTCGAAGTGCCACACGTACTTCAGCAGCATCTCGGCGCAGAGCAGCAGCAGCATGACGCCCGTGATGATCGACGCGACCTGGTAGAACTTGAGCGCCCCG
>JBDIAF010000301.1:0-3266 GCA_039812245.1 Agromyces sp.
GGCGCCGGGAGGCCCAGCTGCTGCCACCACCACGACACTCCGCCGTTGCCCGTCATCGTTCCCCTCTCGCGACTGCCGGTGCGCCGACGGTCGTTCGTTCGATCATGCGGGGCGCCCCGCACCGGGCGCCAGCGTCCGAGTGACGCCTTTTCCGCCCCGCATCGGACGATGTGTCGGGCTCGTGCGCGCCGGCCTGCACCGCGATCAGCGTCGACGCCTAACGCCGGCGCGCGCCGCGGCCGACAGTCGACATCGGCGGCCCCGTCCGGAGGCCCCGCCCGCACGCACCGGGGGACTCGATGATCGTCGTGACGCGACTGAACGGCACCAGCTTCGCGCTGAACGCCGACCTCGTCGAGCGCATCCACGCCACCCCGGACACGACGCTGCTCATGGTCGACGGAACCAACTACGTGGTCACCGAGACCGTCGAGCAGGTCATCGACGCGATCGTCGAGTTCCGTGCGCGGGTGCTCGCGAGGGCGCGCGAGCTCGACGGGCTGCACGACGCGCCGGACGACCGCGGCCCCGATCGCGGCGATCGCGGCCCGGCCCCGGTGGCCCGGCTCTCGATCGCCCCGAAGGCGGACTGAGCCGTGGACTTCGCACTCGTCATCGGCCTGGTGCTCGCATTCGGCTCGCTCTTCGCGATGATCTCGCTCGAGGGGGCCCACGTCGGCGCGCTCCTCCTGCCGGCCCCGATGGCCCTCGTGTTCGGCGCGACGATCGCGGTCGGCATCGCCGGATCGACGCTCGGCGACTCGCTCAGGGCGCTGAAGGCGCTGCCGAAGGCGTTCCTCGGCAAGACGGCGAAGCCGCAGGGCACGATCGACCGGCTCGTCGAGCTGGCCGAGAAGGCCAGGCGCGAGGGGCTGCTCTCGCTCGAGCAGGACGCGACCGAGACCGACGACCCGTTCCTGCGCAACGCCCTGCAGAACATCGCCGACGGCACCGACGGCGACGAGCTGCGGTCGCTCCTCGAGGAGGAGATCGCCTCGAAGGAGAGCTCCGGCATGCAGTCGGCGAAGTTCTTCAAGGCGCTCGGCGGCTACGCGCCGACGATCGGCATCATCGGCACGGTCGTGTCGCTCACGCACGTGCTCGAGAAGCTCGACTCGCCCGAGACCCTCGGCCCGTCGATCGCGACCGCGTTCGTCGCGACGCTGTGGGGCCTGCTCTCGGCCAACTTCATCTGGCTGCCGATCGGCGACCGCATCGCCCGCCTCACGACCCTCGAGGCCGAGCACATGACGCTCGTCATGGAGGGCGCGCTCGCCGTGCAGGCCGGCAGCCAGCCGCGACTGCTGGGCGAGCGGCTGCGCGCGATCGTGCCCGGCATGGAGCCGCAGGCCGAGGCGGCATGAGCGCCAGGCGCAAGCGCCGCCGGGCGGGCGCCGAGGTGCACAACGACGAGCGCTGGATGGCCTCGTACATGGACATGGTCACCGTGCTGATGTGCATGTTCATCGTGCTGTTCGCCATGTCGTCGGTCGACGCCGACAAGTTCGAGGCCCTCAGCAATTCGCTCGCCACCGGCTTCGGCCAGCAGCCGAGCGACGACACGGATGCCTCAGACGGCTACGTCGTGCCCGCCGAGCTGCGCAGCGACGAGCCGCCGGCCGAGCCGACGCCGCTCGAGCTCGCGCAGCAGGAGCTCGACCGGCTGCTCGAGATCCGCGACCGGCTCGACGCGGCGCTGCGAGCCGCCGGCCTGCGCGACGCGGTCGCGTTCGACCTCGACGAGCGGGGCCTCGTGGTGCGCCTCGTCGGCGCCGAGACGTACTTCACGGGAAACAGCGCCGAGCTCAGCGACCTCGCCCAGCGCGTGCTCACGGTCGTCGGCGGCGTGCTCGTCGCGATCCCGAACGAGGTGCGCGTCGAGGGGCACGCCGACCCGCACGGCTCCTCGGGGCCGTTCCCCACCGACTGGGAGCTCGCGAGCGGCCGGGCCGCCCGCGTCGTCCGCTTCTTCGTCGAGCAGGGCGGCATCGCGCCGGCCCGCGTCGTCGCGATCGGCTACGGTTCGGCGCGGCCGATCACCGACCGCACCGACGAGGAGGGCCGGTCGCTGAACCGCCGCGTCGACCTGCTCGTCGTCTCCGACCAGCCCGAGGACGTGCGCGCCCTGCTGCCCGGGCTCTACGCGCAGCTGGGCCAGCCGGCGACGGCCGGCGGCTGAGTGCGTCGGCGGGCACGGGATGACTCCGCCGAGGCATCCCGCATCGCCCTGCCGGCCGTGCCTAACCGCCGGGGCGCCGGCGGCCGATAGTCGTCGTCGTGCTGATGACGACCGACGAGCCGATCGCCGAGGCGCCCGCGCGCCCGATCGCGCCGTACGACTTCCGTCGGCCGACGACCCTCGCGCGCGAGCACTCGCGGGTGCTCGAGCTCGCCTTCGAGAGCTTCGCCCGCCAGTGGGGCACGCAGCTCACCGCGAACGTGCGGGCGCGCTCGCAGGCGACGTTCCACCGGGTCGCGATGCGCACCTACGACGACTACGTCGCCGCGCTGCCGCCCTCGACGGCGATGGCGCTCTGCCGCCTCGGCGACGACGACGAGAAGGCGGTCGTGCAGTTCCCGGCGTCGGCCGCGCTCGGCTGGCTGACCCACATGCTCGGCGGCGGCGCCGAGCGCGTCGAGCCCGAGCGCACCTTCACCGAGATCGAGCAGCAGCTGCTGCGGGCGCTGCTCGACGACCTGATCGACGACCTGCACTACTCGCTCGGCCGCGTGCTGCCGGTGCGACCCGAGTTCGACACCATGCACCACACGGCCCAGTTCGCGCAGGCCGCGCCCATGTCGACGCTCATGATCGTCGCCGAGTTCACGATCGAGTGCGCCGACCGCAGCGCCGCGGCGACCCTCGCCCTGCCGGCCGAGCTCGTGCTGCGCGGGCTCGGCGAGTCGAACCCGGTCGTCGCCACCGATCGCGCGCGCAGCATGGTCGCGGCCCAGCTCGAGCTCACGCCGGTGCCGCTCGCGGTGCAGCTCGGCGCGGTGCCGGTCACGCCGCACACCGTGCTGGCCCTCGCGGTCGGCGATGTGATCCCCCTCGCCCATGCCGCGCACGAGCCCTTCCTCGTCACGGTCGACGGGCTCCCGATCGCGCGGGCCGCCGTGGGCCGCACCGGCAATCGGCTCGCCTGCACCATCACCGACACGCTGGAGACCGACTGATGCCCAGGACCACCCCCGCCGCCGTCACCGCCGCCGATCCCGCCGGCACGACCGCCCCGGCCGCCTCGCCCGATGCCGCGCCGGCCGCC
>JBDIAF010000302.1:0-3257 GCA_039812245.1 Agromyces sp.
CCTGGCCCACTCCTCCTGCTCGAGGTGGGCGCGCAGGCCCTCGCCCTCGATGTCGACGTCGGGCAGGATCCGGCCGAGCCACTTCGGCAGCCACCAGGCGCCCCGGCCCGCGAGCGCCATGGCGGCCGGCACCAGGGTCATCCGCACGAGGAAGGCGTCGAAGGCGACGCCCACGGCGAGCGCGAAGGCGATCCCCTTGATGGCGCCCGAGCCCTCGGGCACGAAGGCGAAGAAGACGAAGAACATGATGAGCGCTGCGGCCGTCACCACGCGGGCGGCGTGCTGGAAGCCGTGCACGATCGCCGCGCGCGGCTCGCCCGGCCCGTGTCGGAGGCTCCGCACGTACTCCTCGCGCATGCCGGAGACGAGGAACACCTCGTAGTCCATGGCGAGGCCGAACAGCACCGCCATCAGCAGGATCGGCAGGAAGCTGAGGATCGGCCCGGGCGTGATGTGCAGGAGCTCGGCGAGCCATCCCCACTGGAACACCGCGACGGTGACGCCGATCGCGCCGAACGCCGAGAGCAGGAAGCCGAGCGCCGCCTTGACGGGCACGAACACCGAGCGGAACACGATGAGCAGCAGCACGATCGACAGGCCCACGACGATGAGCGCGAACGGCACGAGCGCGTCGGTGAGGCGCTGCGAGATGTCGATCGAGACGGCGGTGTAGCCGGTGACCGCGATCGGGGTGCCGAAGTCGGCCGCGATGTCGGGTTCGAGGGCGCGGATGCTCTCGACGAGACGCTTGGTGGCGGGGTCGTCGGGCGCGCTCTCGGGGATGACCTGGATGATCGCGGTGTCGACGGTCGGGTTCGGCAGGCCGTCGCCCACGAAGGCGACGTCGTCGAGCTCGCCGATGCGCGCGCCGATGGCGTCGAGGTCGTCGAAGATGTCGGTGGTCTGGGTGATGTCGACCGTGACGATGAGCGGGCCGTTGTAGCCCTCGCCGAAGCCGTCGGAGATCATGTCGTAGGCCTCGCGCGAGGTCGAGCCCTCGGGGTCGGTCGCCGCGCTCGGCAGGTTGAGGTCGAGGCTCAGCGCCGGCACGGAGGCCGCGCCGAGCAGGCCGACGACGACGAGCACGAACACGACGGGCGCCTTCAGCACGGTGTCGACCCAGCGTCGGCCCATGGGGCGCGAGCCGCCCTCGTCGTCCGCGTTGGCCCGGCGGTGGGCCCGGCTGCCGGGCTTGGGCACGAGGCGGCGCCCGAGCACGCCGAGCAGCGCCGGCAGCAGGGTCACGGCGCCGAGCACCGCGATGAGCACGGCGAACGCGGCCCCGACGCCCATGACGCTGAGGAACGGGATGCCGACGACGAGCAGGCCGAGCAGCGCGATGATGACCGTGAGCCCGGCGAACACCACCGCCCCGCCGGCCGTGGCGACGGCCTCCGCAGCGCTCTCCTCGGGATCCTGCCCGCGGGCCAGCTGCGTGCGGTGCCGCGACAGGATGAACAGGGCGTAGTCGATGCCGACCGCGAGGCCGATCATGACGGCCAGCATCGGCGCGGTGCTCGAGACGGGCGTGAAGTACGCCACGATCGAGATGCCGCCGAAGGCGGCGCCCACGCCGACGAGCGCGGTGAGCAGGGGCATGCCGGCGGCGAGCAGCGAGCCGAAGGTGATGAACAGCACCACGCCCGCGAAGAGCACGCCGAGGGCCTCGGTGATCGTGAGGCCGAAGCTCGTGTCCTGGAACACCTCGCCGCCGAAGGCGACGTCGAGCCCGGCTTCGGTCGCGATGTCGCGCGTCGCCGTCACCTCGTCGAGCTGTGCCTGCGTGACGTCGGTGCTCGGCCCGTCGAACTGCACCTGGATGATCGCGGTGCGCTCGTCGCCCGAGACCTGGTCGCCCGCGTACTCGTCGAAGGGACCGAGCACGCTCGCGACGCCGTCGACGTCTTCGAGGGCCGACTCCATCTCGGTGATGGCCTCGCGGTAGGGGGCATCCGCGACGGAGGCGCCGTCGGGCGCCTCGACGACGGCGCGGGCCGAGGCGCCCGCCGTCTGCGGGAACACGGCGGCGAGGTGGTCGATCGCGTCCTGGGACTCGGTGCCGGGGATCGCGAACGACTCCTGCATCTGGCCGCCGAGGCCGATGCCGGTGCCGAGCAGCGCGCCGAGCGCGAGCACCCAGGCGACGATGACGAGCCAGCCGCGGCGGTAGGCGAAGCGGCCGAGGCGGTGCAGGAGGAGTGCCATGGTGTCTTCCGGGTCAGCGGCCGTCGGCCGGGATGAGGAGTTCGGTCAGCACGTCGACGAGCGCGACGCGCATGTCGTCGTCGGTGTACGACTCGACGAGCTCTTCCATCTCGTCGTCGTCGAAGAAGATGGCGCCCGCGACGAGCGCGTAGGTCGCGCCGGCGAGCGCGACGCCGAAGCGCATCTGCTCGGCGAGGGTCGCTCCGGTGCAGATCGCGTCGGCGAGGACGCGGATCGCCGCGTTGCCGCGTTCGATGATCGGGATGCCCCGCAGCGAATGCCCCTGGCTCACGAAGACGTGCACCGCGAGGCGCTCGCCCAGCAGCAGGTCGACGAAGCGGCCGATGAAGGCGCCGCGGGCGGCGTCGGAGCGCCGGCCCTCGGCGAACTCGCCGACGAGCACCTCGAGGCGCTCGATCGCCGGGCCGACCGCCGCCTCGAGCAGCGCCTCCTTCGAGGCGTAGTGGTAGAGCACGCTCGACTTGGAGTACCCCGCGTGATCGGCGATCTGCTGCAGCGAGGTGGCGGCGAATCCGAACGTCGCGAACTGCTCGAGCGCGGCCTGGCGCAGCTCGTCGCCGGCGCGGGCACGGGTCGTCACGGTGGCATCGGTGGGCATGACCTCGACGCTACTTGACCGATCGGTCAGACTCTGTCCGATCGGTCAGATTCTCGGATGACTCACAGCACGGCCTCACCTGCGGGTAGCGTGGCCGACATGCGCAAGTACCTCTTCAGCGGAGCGGTGCTGAGCGCCGCCTTCAGCGGGCTCGGCGTCGTCCGAGCGACGATCTCGGGGCCGCGCGACTGGCGCCTGCTGCTGATGTGGGTCGCCTGGGCGGCGAGCCTGGCCGTCGCCATCGGCACCGTCGCCGACGAGACGGCGCGCGCCGAACTGCTCGAGGGCGACGAGCCGGCCTAGCCCCGCGGGCCCTTCGCGCGAGAAACCAGGCGTCTCGCCTCCGATTGCGCGGCGTGTCCGCCCGCCCCCGCGGTCTGCGTGCCCGAGACTTGAGCTACCGACCGCAGACCGAGAGGGGCCGCAGATGTTC
>JBDIAF010000303.1:0-3249 GCA_039812245.1 Agromyces sp.
GCCAGGTCGTCGTGCTGACGCAGTACAAGTCGCACTCGCTCGACCGGCACGTCTCGCAGACGTGGCGCCTGAACGGGCTGCTGAACTCGTACGTCGCGTCCGTGCCGGCGCAGCAGCGCCTCGGCAAGCGGTGGTTCTCGGGCTCGGCCGATGCGATCCTGCAGAGCCTCAACCTGATCTACGACGAGCGCCCCGACCTGATCGTCGTCGTGGGCGCCGACCACGTCTACCGCATGGACTTCAGCCAGATGATCGACGCGCACGTCGAGTCGGGCGCGCAGGCCACGGTCGCCGCGATCCGCCAGCCGATCTCGCTCGCCGACCAGTTCGGCGTGATCGAGGTCGACGCCGACCGCCCCGACCGCATCGCGCAGTTCCTCGAGAAGCCGCAGCACCCGGTCGGGCTCCCCGACTCCCCCGGCGAGGTGCTCGCCTCGATGGGCAACTACGTGTTCGACGCCGACGCGCTCATCGAGGCGGTGCGCAGCGACGGCGAGCGCGCCGACTCCGGCCACGACATGGGAGGCGACATCATCCCGGCCTTCGTCGCCCAGGGGCGCGCCGGCGTCTACGACCTCAAGCGCAACGACGTGCCGGGCTCGACCGACCGGGACCGCTACTACTGGCGCGACGTGGGGACGATCGACTCGTACTTCGAAGCGCACCAGGACCTCATCTCCGTGCTGCCCGTGTTCAACCTCTACAACCGCGAGTGGCCGATCTTCAGTCAGCAGCTGAATTCGCCGCCGGCGAAGTTCACGCGCGACGCGCGGGGGGCCCTCGGCACGGTCATCGACTCGATCGTCTCGCTCGGCTCGGTCATCTCGGGCGCGCACCTCGAGCGCAGCGTGCTGGGCCCGTGGGCGACCGTCGGCTCGGGCGCGCACGTGGCCGATTCGATCCTCTTCGATCGCGCCCACATCGAGGCGGGCGCCACGGTGCGCCGGGCGATCCTCGACAAGGAGGTCGTCGTCGAGGCGGGTGCCCAGGTCGGCGTCGACCGCGCGCAGGACCTGGCGCGGGGCTTCATCGTGACCGACAGCGGCATCACCGTCGTGGGCAAGGGCTCGCGCGTCCGGGCCGCCGCGTGAGCGCGGGCGACGGGGCCGCCGCGGGCGGCCCGCTCGTCGTGCTCGACGCCGATTCCACCCTCATTCGCGAAGAGGCCATCGAACTGCTCGCCGAGGAGGCCGGCACCCTCGAGCACGTCGCCGCCGTGACCGAACGCGCCATGCGCGGCGAGCTCGACTTCGCCGAGAGCCTGCGCGAGCGCGTCGCCGCCCTCGCCGGCCTGGATGCGTCGATCCTGCCGCGGGTGCGTTCCCGCATGACGCCGACCGACGGCGTCGAGCGCCTGATCGCCGCGGTGCAGGCCGCCGGCGGGCGCGTCGGGGTCGTGTCCGGCGGGTTCCACGAGCTGCTCGACCCGCTGGCCGCGCGGCTGGGGCTCGACCACTGCCGTGCCAACCGGCTCGAGATCGTCGACGGGCGCTTCACGGGCCGCGTGCTCGGCGACATCGTCGACGCCGAGGCCAAGGCCGACGCGCTCGCCGAGTGGGCGACCGCCTCGGGCATCCCGCTCGCCCGAACCATCGCCGCAGGCGACGGGGCGAACGACCTGAAGATGCTCGGCGTCGCGGCGCTCGGCGTCGCGTTCTGCGCGAAGCCGATCGTGCGCGCGCAGGCCGACGTCGTCATCGACCGGCCCGACCTCTCGCAGCTGCTGCCGCTCGCCGGCCTCGCCTGAGCTCCTTCGGCGCCTTCGCGCGACGGCGCCCGACACCAGCCCGTGGGCGCGCCGGCCCGCCGTGTGCCGGCGCGCCGCATGACCGAATGTCTGCACTCGCCGACGACGCGCCGTCGGCCGGCGCCCACTCGCGGCGCGCCGCCGGCGAGTGCAGACGACCGGCCGACAAGCGCCCGCGCGCGACGTCCTCGGAGCGCGTTCGCTCAGTGACCCATGCCCAGCCCTCCGTCGACCGGGATGACCGCGCCGGAGATGTAGGCGGCGTCGTCTCCGGCGAGCCAGGCGACGACCTTGGCGACCTCGGCCGGCGCAGCGAAGCGGCCTGCGGGAATGCTCTTCTTGTACTCGGCCTGCTGCGTCTCGGGCAGGGCGTCGGTCATGTCGGTCTCGATGAAGCCGGGCGCGACGACGTTCGCGGTGATGCCGCGGGCGCCGAGTTCGCGGGTGAGCGAACGCGCCATGCCGACGAGGCCGGCCTTCGAGGCGGAGTAGTTCACCTGACCGGCGCCGCCGAAGAGGCCCACGACGCTCGAGATGAGCACGACCCGGCCGAAGCGGGCCTTCAGCATGCCCTTCGAGGCGCGCTTGACGACGCGGAAGGCGCCGGTGAGGTTGGTGTCGATGACCTGCTCGAAGTCCTCGTCGCTCATGCGCATGAGCAGCGTGTCGCGGGTGATGCCCGCGTTGGCGACGACGACCTCGACGGGGCCGAGCTTCTCTTCGATCTCGGCGAACGCGCGATCGACCGACTCGGAGTCGGTGACGTCGGCGCGCACGGTGAGCGACCCCGCGGGGCCCTCGCCCGAGCGGGCGGTGACGGCGACGCGGTGCCCCTGCGCGATGAACTCCTCGGCGATGGCATAGCCGATGCCCCGGTTGCCCCCGGTCACCAGCACGGTGCGGCTCGTCGTCATGTGGCGGCTCCATTCGGCTCGTGTCTGCGCTCTCCCGGCGCGGCCGCGGCGCGGCCCGTCTCAGCATAGGGCGTCGCCGTTCCCGGCATCCGCACCCCCTCGGGAGACGTAGGCTTGAGGGAGAGGAGCGCCGGACAGGACCGGCGACATCATGAAGCCGCAGTCGATCACCTCGCTGCCGCCGTCCCCCGACCAGGAGCGGCGCGCACGCATGCTCAGGTACACGATCGCGATGACGATCCGTGTCGCGTGCATCTTCGCCATGCTGTTCGTGCAGGGCTGGTGGCTCGTGGTCTTCGCCGCTGGCGCGATCTTCCTGCCGTACGTCGCCGTGGTGCTCGCGAACGCGCAGGGAACCGGTCGCTCCGGTCGCGTGGTCGCGCCCGATCGGCAGCTGCCGGCGGCGGCCTCGAGCCCGAGCGGATCGACTCCCCCGGCCGGCCCGGCTGGCCAGTCCGACGACGCCGGCGGCGCCCCCGAGCACGGCGAGGCGAAGTGAGCGGCCCCCTCGATCTGCTCGGCGGCGGCCCCGAGCAGCCGACCTGCTCGCGCGCCGGCTGCTCCTCGCCCGCCGTGTGGCGCGTCGAA
>JBDIAF010000304.1:0-3234 GCA_039812245.1 Agromyces sp.
CTGACCCGCCCGGCCTGCACGTCGGGGTCGGCGAAGAGGCGGCGCAGGAACGGCAGGTTCGTCTTGACGCCCTCGATCTCGTACTGGTCGAGGGCGTCCTGCATGGTGGCGATCGCGGCGGGGCGGCTCTCGCCCCAGACGATCAGCTTGGCGATCATCGGGTCGTAGTAGACCGTCACCTTCGAGCCGGGGGCGGTCCCGGTGTCGACCCGCACGTTAGGCAGGTCCGGCAGCCGGATCGCGGTGATCTCGCCCGGAGAGGGCATGAAGTTGCGGGCCGGGTCCTCGGCGTAGACCCGAGCCTCGATCGCGTGGCCGCGCGGCGCGAAGCCCTCCGCCGGGACGGAGAGCGGCTCGTTCATCGCCACCCGGAGCATCTCCCGCACGAGGTCGACGCCGGTCACCTGCTCGGTCACCGGGTGCTCGACCTGCAGCCGGGTGTTCATCTCGAGGAAGTAGAACTCGCCCCGGTCGTCGACGAGGCACTCGATGGTGCCGGCGCTGGTGTAGCCGATCGCCTTGGCGAGGGCGACGGCGGCGGCCCCCATCCGGGCCCGCAGTTCCGGCGAGACGGCGGGGGAGGGGGTCTCCTCGACGATCTTCTGGAACCGCCGCTGCAACGAGCACTCCCGCTCACCGAGGTGGACGACGTTGCCGTGCCGGTCGCCGAGCACCTGCACCTCGACGTGGCGCGGCGCGGGCGAGAAGAACTTCTCGACGTAGACTGTCGTGTCGCCGAAGGCGCGCTCGGCGTCGCGCCGCACCCCCTCGAGCGTGGCGGCGACCTCCTCCGCGCTGCGGGCGACGCGCATCCCGTAGCCGCCGCCGCCGGCCGAGGCCTTGATCGCGACCGGGTAGCCGAGCCCCTCGGCGACGACGCGGATCTCGTCGGCGTCGGCCAGCGGCTGCTCGGTGCCGGGGACGATCGGCACCCCGGCCGCCCTCGCCGCCTGCCGGGCCGCGACCTTGCTCCCCATCGACCGGATGGCCTCCGGCGTCGGCCCGACGAAGACGATCCCCGCGTCGCGGCAGCGCTCGGCGAAGCCGGCGTTCTCGGAGAGGAAGCCGTAGCCGGGGTGGACGGCCTCGGCCCCGCTCGCCCGCGCCACCTCGAGGATTCGGTCCTGATTCAGGTAGCTCTGCATCGGCGCGGCCGGCCCGATCAGGTGCGCCTCGTCGACCGCCTGCGTGTGCGGCGCGCCGGCGTCGGCCTCGGAGTAGACGCCGACAGAGCCGATCCCCATCTCGCGCAGCGTCCGCGCGACGCGGACCGCGATCTCGCCCCGGTTGGCGATCAGCACCTTGCGGAAGGTGGCCATGGCGTCCTCTGAGGACGAGTCGGGAATTCGGGGAGTCGGGGAGTCGAGAAGAGGAGAACGGCGAGGCACTCCGTCTCCAGTCGTACTCCCCGACTCTCAGACTTCCCGACTTCCCGACTTCGTTACGCGAAGCGCACGAGCGGCGCGCCGGTGTCGATCTCGACCCCTTCCTCGACCAGTACGGCCTCGACCGTGCCGTCAGCCTCGGCGGCGACCGGAATCTCCATCTTCATCGACTGCAAGGTGACCACCGGGTCGCCGGCGGCGACGTGGTCGCCCGCCTTGACGTGGACGGTGGCGACGAGGCCCGGCAGCGGGCTGACGAGTTCGGCCACGGGTTCCCTCCCTGTTCTCCGGCCCAGCGGCCGGGGTTCGCGTCGGCTAGCCGAGCGGGCGGATCGCGACGCCCGCTCCTTCCAGCGCGGTGCGCACCGCCCGCGCCACCTCCCCCGAGTTCGGCGCGTCGCCGTGGATGCAGATCGTCCGCACCGTCAGCGGCAGCGAGCCGCCCTCGACCGTGCCGACCGACTGCTCGGTCGCCAGCCGGACCGCCCGGCGGGCGACCTCGGCCGGGTCCCACGCGCCCTTGTTCCGCTCCAGCACGAGATTGCCGGAGTTGTCGTAGTTGAGGTCGACGTACCCCTCGCGGACGTAGCCGACCCCGGCGGCGTCGGCCACCTGCGGCAGCAGGTCGCCCATCCCGAAGAGGACGACGCCGTCGCCGAGCGCCTTGGCGGCGCGGACCAGCGCCTGCGCCAACGCCTCGTCGGCGGCGCACATCACGTAGAACGCGCCGTGCGGCTTCAGGTGCTGGAGGCGGCCGCCGGCCGCTTCGGCGAAGGCGCGCAGCGCGCCCGCTTGGTACATCGCGTAGTCGTAGATCTCGTCCGGCGTCACCGCCATCCGGCGGCGGCCGAAGCCGAGCAGGTCGGGCAGGCCGACGTGGGCGCCGATGCCGACGCCGCGCTCGACCGCCAGCGCGACCGTCTCGCGCATCACCTTCGGGTCGCCGCCGTGCCAGCCGCAGGCGATGTTGGCGGAGGTGACCACCGCCATCAGCTCGGCGTCGTTGCCGAGCTGCCAGCGGCCGTAGCCCTCGCCCATGTCCGAGTTGAGGTCGATCTCGATCGCCATGCTCCCGTCCCGTTCCTGCGGCGCGCTACGCCCGCTCGACGCTCGCCTCGTCGACCAGCGCGTCGGTGGCGCGGGCGAGGTCGGCCGCCTCGGCGATGCTCAGTTCCCTGAACCGGATCAGGTCGCGGCCGGGCGCCATCTGGCCCAGTTTCCACATCGCGCCGTGGGCGACGCCCGCGGTGCAGATGAAGCCGCCGAGGGTCGGCCCGTCGACCCCGAGGATGATCGGCTGGTCGCCGGCGATGTTCACCGCGCCGACCGCGTAGCCGTTGTCGAGGATGTTCGAGGGGTGGCCGCCGGCGACGCCGCCGCTCTTGCGGGCGAACTGCCACGGGTGCGACTGCAGCCGGTAGCCCATCCGGTTCGAGTTGCGGTCGAGTTTCCACGTGGTGCCGAAGAAGTGGTCGAAGTCCTCCCACGTCCAGTAGTCGGGGGCCGACTGCGGCCCCGGCACCGCCTCCAGTTCCCACTCGGTGCCGTAGGTCGGCACGAGGCCGGGCCGCAGCCGGCGGCCGGCCCGCGCCGCCGCGTCGGCCACGGCGTGGGTCGCCACCGCGTCCCCCTTCTTCAGCGGCCGGCCGCCGAAGCCGCCGATGCCGCCGGGGACGTAGGTCGATCGGCTGCCGAGGTACTCCGGCACGTCGATCGCGCCGGCGACGGCGAGGTCGGCGCGGAAGCCGCCGCCCTCGACCGCGTGCAGCGCCAAGGTCTGGCCCGGCCGGACGAGGAGCGACTGCCACATCGGCATCGGCTCGCCGTCGAGCGTCGGCCGCATGTTCGC
>JBDIAF010000305.1:0-3233 GCA_039812245.1 Agromyces sp.
GCCCACTTCTCCGCCTCCGCAGGGTCGAACGCCCGCGTGTCGTCGGTGGCGTTGAGGTAGCGCAGGTAGTACCACGAGCTGTCGACGAACGTGTCCATGGTGTCGGAGTCGCGCTTGGCCGCGCCGCCGCACTTCGGGCAGGCGACGTTCACCCAGTCCTCGGCGGCGCCCAGCGGGCTCGTGCCCTTGGGCTTCAGGTCGAGACCGGCCGCATCGGGCAGCCGCACGGGCAGCTCCGACTCGGGCACCGGGACTTCGCCGCACTCGGCGCAGTGGATGATCGGGATCGGCGTGCCCCAGAAGCGCTGCCGCGAGATCAGCCAGTCGCGCAGGCGGAAGTTCTTGGCCGCACGGCCCGTGCCGCGCTCGTCGAGGATCTCGATGGCCCGACGGATCGCGTTCTGCTTCGACAGCCCGTCGAGCGGGCCCGAGTTGATGAGCCGCCCGTCGCCGGTCAGCGCGACGCCGGTCGATGCCGGGTCGAGCGGCGGCAGGTCCTCCGGCAGGATCGCGTTGCCGTCGGCGTCGGTCGGGATGACGGGGATGACGCCGGTCACCGGCGCGTTCGTGTCGACGACGACGCGCACGGGCAGCTCGAAGGCGCGGGCGAAGTCGAGGTCGCGCTGGTCGTGCGCGGGCACGGCCATGATGGCGCCGTGGCCGTAGTCGGCCAGCACGTAGTCGCTCGCCCAGATCGGCAGGCGCTCGCCGTTCAGGGGGTTGATCGCGTAGCGCTCGAGGAAGACGCCGGTCTTCGGGCGATCGGTCGACAGGCGGTCGATGTCGCTCTCGGCGCGCACCGAGTCGAGGTACGACTCGAAGTTGCGGCGCACTTCGTCGGATGCCCCGGCCGCGAGTTCGGCGGCGAGCTCGGAGTCGACCGCGACGACCATGAAGGTCGCGCCGTAGAGCGTGTCGGGCCGGGTGGTGAACACCGGCACCTTCTCGGCACGACCCTCGATCTCGAACTCGACGTCGGCGCCGGAGGAACGGCCGATCCAGTTGCGCTGCATCGAGACGACCTTCGACGGCCAGCTGCCCTCGAGCTGGTTGAGGTCGTCGAGGAGGCGGTCGGCGTAGTCGGTGACGCGGAAGTACCACTGCGTGAGGGCCTTCTTCGTGACGACCGCGCCGCAGCGCTCGCAGTGGCCGTCGACGACCTGCTCGTTGGCGAGCACGGTCTGGTCGTTCGGGCACCAGTTGACCTGCCCGGCCTTGCGGTACGCGATGCCCTGCTCGTACAGCTTCAGGAACAGCCACTGGTTCCACTTGTAGTACTCGGGGTCGGACGTGTGCAGCTCGCGCGACCAGTCGAACGAGGGCGCGTAGCGGCGGAACGAGGCCTTCTGCTGCGCGATGTTCGCGTAGGTCCACTCGCGGGGGTCGGCGCCGCGCTTGATGGCCGCGTTCTCGGCCGGCAGGCCGAACGAGTCCCAGCCGATGGGGTGCAGCACGTCGAAGCCCTGGTGGCGCCAGTACCGCGCCGAGATGTCGCCGAAGCCGAACGCCTCGGCATGTCCCATGTGCAGGTCGCCGGAGGGGTACGGGAACATGTCGAGCACGTACTTGCGCGGGCGCGTGTCGCCGTCGCGGCCGGCGCGGAAGAGCTCGCGCTCCTCCCACAGCGGAAGCCACTTCGCCTCGATGGCGGCGAAGTCGTATGCCTCGGCGTCGGGGCGCTGCGTGGAATCCTGCTCGTTGGCCACGTGACTCTCAATCGTGATTCTGGGGACGTCTGATCGGGCGGACGACCGCCCTCGTCGCGGCGCGGCGCTCGGCGCGCATGCGAGGTTCCAAGCCTACTCAATGCCGGGAGGGCGCGGCTCCGAGCGCCGCCAACAGGGCCCGGGCCTTGATGTGCGTCTCCTCGACCTCCTCCTCGGGCACCGAGAGCGCCGTGATGCCGCCGCCGGTTCCGATCGACGCGCCGTCGGGCGTCACCACGATCGAGCGGATCACCATCGCGAGGTCGGCGCTGCCATCCGCCCCGAGGCATCCGAACGCGCCCGAGTACACGCCGCGGGGGCCTCGCTCGAGTCCGTGCAGGATCCGCATCGCGCTCTCCTTCGGGGCGCCCGTCATCGACCCCGCCGGGAAGGCCGAGCGCACCGCGTCGAGGGCCGTGAGGCCGGGCCGCAGTCGAGCGTTCACGGTGGACACCAGCTGATGCACGTGCGGGTACTCCTCGACCTCGAGCAGGCTCGGCACGCGCACGCTGCCGAGCTCTGCGATGCGGCCGAGGTCGTTGCGCATGAGGTCGACGATCATGAGGTTCTCGGCGCGCTCCTTCTCGCTCGAGCTGAGCTCGGCGCGCAGGGCACGATCGGCCGCCGCGTCGGCCGAGCGCGGCCGGGTGCCCTTCATGGGCCTGGTCGCGACGGTGCCGTCGCGTTCGACGAGGAGGAACTGCTCGGGCGAGGCGCTGAGCAGGGCCGTGTCGCCGAAGCGCAGGAATCCGCCGTGGTGGCTCGGGCTGCTGCGTCGCAGGCGCAGGTAGGTCGCGATCGGGTCGGGGCGGACGTCGACGTCGATGCGATTGGTGAGGCACAGCTGGTACGCGTCGCCGCGCACGATCGCGGCCTGGCAGTCGGCGATCATCGCGCGATAGCTCGCGGCGTCGTGCCGCCACCGCGCGGTCGGCGCCCGCTCGACACGGCCGGATGCCTCGCCGGCGGGCGGCGTCGCGACCGCGGATGCGGCACGGGCGACCGCCTCGCGCATCTCCTCCTGCCAGCGCAGCAGCGAAACGTCGTCGTGCTCGGCCTCGATCCACTCCAGCCGCACGAGCCGCGGCGCGTGCTCGAAGACGATCACGCGATCGGCGAAGAAGAAGGCGGCGACGGGCGCATCGGATGCCTCGGCCGGCAGGCCGAGCGTGCGGGCGCCGAACTCGTACGAGAACCAGCCGTGCCACCCGACCGCGGCGCGTACGCCGTCCGGCTCTGACGCGTCCTCGAGGGGCTCGACGTCCACGCCGGCTCGGAGCACCTCGTACACCTCGTCGGGCTCGGCGTCGTCGCCGGCGATCGCGGTCGGCGAATCGGCGCGTGCGACCGCGATGACGCTGCGTCCCTCGGCCGCGTCCGAACCGCCGTCGAGCCAGGCGACCCGGGCCGCGTCGGCCGCGACGGCGAGGAAGACGCGCTCGGGGTCGCACCACCCGGGCAGCGTCAGACTCCGGATCCGTCGAGGCACCCGTTCAGCCTACGACCGCGCCGGGCGGCGCGCGGACG
>JBDIAF010000306.1:0-3226 GCA_039812245.1 Agromyces sp.
CCGCCCGCCTCGACGGCGCGGCTCGCGCGCTGGCCGCGGCGCAGCATGGTGCGCGCCTCGCCGACGACCTCGCCGAGCGCGGGCTGGGCGAGGCCTCCGGCGGGGAACTCGCGGTCGAGCCCGCCCGTGGAGTCGATGAGGCCGACCCAGGCGTCGAGGCGCTTCGACAGCTCGGCGAGGGTGGCGCTCAGCCCGTCGGGCCGCAGCGCCGCGAGCGAGATCGCGCGCTGCGCCTGCAGGGCCCAGGCCTGGCGCGCGTACGCGTCCTCGGCGATGAGGTCGGCGACCGTGCGGGCGATCGCGATGAACGGCGTGCGGTACGGCACCTCGAACAGCGGCAGGCCGGCGCCCGTGCACGCGGCGACGAGCGAGGGCGGGGTGTCGCGGATCACCTCGGTGCCGAAGCCGAGGGCCGCGATGTCGGCGTCGCGCAGTCGGCGCACGTAGGCCTCCGCGAACGCCGCATCGGCGCCGTCCACGAACTGGGTGCCGGTGGTGAGCAGCACGTGTCCCGCGTCGAGGAAGGGCGTCGGGTCGGAGAGGTCCGAGCTGTGCGCCCACCCGACCTGCGCGTCGAGGGCCCCCTCGGGCAGGGACTCGACGGGGGTGAGCAGGGCGAGGGCGAGCTCGGGGCGGTCGAGCATCGTCTGCACGGTGGGCTTCATGTGTACACACCGGCGAAGATCATGCCCCGAGTGTACACATCGGCCGCGAGGCATCCGGAAGTGTTTCGGCCCGTGCCCGACCCGCTCGGTGGTGGCGCGAGCGGCGTCAGGTGACGGCGCCGCGGCGGGCGAATCGCGGCTCGCGCCACGCCTCGCCCGCGAGCACCTCCTCGAGCACCGCGACCGCGTCCTCGCCCCGGCGGTGCCGGCCGCGGCCGACACGCGTGCGGTCGCCGCGATCGAGCTGGAGGAGCGCGAGCTCTCGAGCCGCTGACCCGCTCGTGCGGCGCCCGGGTGCGGCGCGCTTGTACGTCGTGTCGAGAATGGTGCCTCTGGTTGTACTCGAGGGCGGTACGGATGCCTCGCCCCGCGACCTAGCATGGCGACATCCTCCACCCGTCGTCACTTGCATCGGAGCAACCCATGACCCTCGTCGACACCCAGGCCACCGCCACCGGAGGCCCCGCGCTCGCACAGGAGCGCCGCCTCGTCACCGCCATCCCCGGCCCGCGCTCGCAGGAGCTCATGAACCGCAAGGCCGCGGCCGTGGCCGCCGGCGTCGGCCACACCCTGCCCATCTCGGTCGTCGCCGGCGGCGGCGGCGTGCTCGTCGACGCCGACGGCAACTCGCTCATCGACCTCGGCTCGGGCATCGCCGTCACCGGCGTCGGAAACTCGGCCCCCCGCGTCGTCGAGGCGGTCACCGCGCAGCTGGGCGCCTTCACGCACACCTGCTTCACCGTCTCGCCGTACGAGGGCTACGTCGCCGTCGCCGAGAAGCTCAACGAGCTCACCCCCGGCGACCACGAGAAGCGCTCGGCCCTGTTCAACTCGGGCGCCGAGGCCGTCGAGAACGCGATCAAGATCGCCCGCCACTACACCAAGAAGCAGGCCGTCGTCGCCTTCGACCACGCCTACCACGGCCGCACGAACCTCACCATGGGGCTCACCGCGAAGAACATCCCCTACAAGAGCGGCTTCGGCCCGTTCGCCCCCGAGGTGTACCGCGCCCCGCTCAGCTACCCCTTCCGCGACGGCGGCCTCGACGGCCGTGAGGCGGCGGCCCGCGCGATCCTCCAGATCGAGAAGCAGGTCGGCGTCGAGAACCTCGCCGCGATCATCATCGAGCCGATCCAGGGCGAGGGCGGCTTCATCGTCCCGGCCCCCGGCTTCCTGCCCGCGCTCGTCGAGTGGGCGAACGCCAACGGCGTCGTCTTCATCGCCGACGAGGTGCAGACCGGCTTCGCCCGCACCGGCGCCTGGTTCGCGAGCGAGCACGAGGGCATCGTGCCCGACGTCATCGTCACCGCCAAGGGCATCGCGGGCGGCCTGCCGCTGTCGGCCGTCACCGGCCGCGCCGAGATCATGGACTCCGCCATGGCCGGCGGCCTCGGCGGCACCTACGCGGGCAGCCCCATCGCCTGCGCCGCCGCCCTCGCCACCATCGAGACGTACCAGCAGGACGGCCTCGTCGAGCGCGCCAAGGAGATCGGCTCGGTGCTCATCGGCCGCCTGAACGCGCTGCGCACCGCCGACCCGCGCATCGGCGACGTCCGCGGTCGCGGCGCCATGGTCGCGATCGAGCTCGTCGACCCCGAGACCGGGGCCCCCGACGCCAAGCTCACCAACGCGGTCGCGAAGTTCGCCCACGAGAACGGCGTCGTGCTGCTCACCTGCGGCACCTACGGCAACGTCATCCGGTTCCTCCCGCCGCTCACCATCTCGGACGAGCTGCTCATCGAGGGCCTCTCGATCGTCGCCGAAGGACTCAAGCAGGCATGACCACGCTGATCGACGACGTCGTCGCCCAGGCATCCGCCCCCGTCGCGACGCCGCTCGACGACGCCCGCTCGCAGCTGGCCGAGGCCATCGCGCTGCTCGGCTACAGCGAGGGCACGCACCAGATGCTCGGCACTCCGCGGCGCGAGCTCACCGTGAGCGTGCCGCTGCGGCGCGACTCGGGCGAGACCGTGCTGTTCACGGGATACCGGGTGCAGCACAACTTCAGCCGCGGTCCCGCCAAGGGCGGCCTGCGCTACGCACCCAACGTCGACATCGACGAGGTGCGGGCGCTGGCCATGTGGATGACCTGGAAGTGCGCCCTGCTCGACGTGCCGTACGGCGGCGCGAAGGGCGGCATCGCGATCGACCCGCGTCAGTACTCGCAGGCCGAGCTCGAGCGCGTCACCCGTCGCTACACCAGCGAGATCCTGCCCATCATCGGGCCGGAGCGCGACATCCCCGCCCCCGACATCGGCACCGACGAGCGCACCATGGCCTGGATCATGGACACCTACTCGGTGAACTCGGGCTACACGGTGCCCGGCATCGTGACCGGCAAGCCCATCGCGCTCGGCGGCTCGCTGGGCCGCGCGAGCGCCACGAGCCGCGGCGTGACCCACATCGCGCTCGCGGCACTGCGTCGCGTCGGCGTCGCGCCCGCGCAGGCGACCGCCGCGGTGCAGGGCTTCGGCAAGGTGGGCGCCGACGCGGCGCGCTTCCTCGCCGAGGCGGGCGTCACCGTGCAGGCCGTGAGCGACCAGTACGGCGCCGTGTTCAAC
>JBDIAF010000307.1:0-3224 GCA_039812245.1 Agromyces sp.
GGGCGACGCCCCGGCCGGTCGCAGCGTGCTCTACGCCCGCACGATCGTCGACGAGGCGGCGCGCGCGGCGCTCGAACGCGAGGCGTCGGCCTACGAGGGCTTCCCCGCCTACGCGGCGAACTTCGAGCGCCTCGGGTTCCGCGCCCTCGACGCGACCGTCGGAGACGCGGCGGCGCTGGCCGCGTACGACGGCACCGTCGACGAGCTCGTGCTCCGGGCGATCACGCCGAGCAACTCGCTCGACGAGCTCGAGCGCTTCGTCGAGCGCACGGGCGAGTGGCTGGCGGGCGACGCGACGTGATCCCCTTCGTCGTCGGTGCGCTCGCGGCGGTCCTCCTCTGGACGATCGTCGGGCCCCGGCTTGAACGGCTGCGCCTGCCGGCGCCGCTCGTCATGGCGGCCGTGGGTCTCGTGGTGGGGCTGCTGGCGCGCGACGAGCTCGCCGCGCACCTCGACACGGTCGGCGCCGAGAAGGTCGCCGAGCTGATCCTCGCGCTGCTGCTCTTCGCCGACGCCACCGAGGTGCGCGGCGGGTTCTTCGCCGGCGAGCGCGGCATCGTGCTGCGCCTGCTGCTCATCGCGCTGCCGCTGTCGCTGCTCGTCGCCTTCGTCGTCGCCGACGGCATGCTGGGCGAGGTCGGCTGGGCGGTCGCGCTCGTGCTGGTCTGCACCGTCATCCCGACCGACTTCGCCCCCGCGGCGGCGCTGCTGCGCAACCGAAGCGTGCCGTTCCGCGTGCGGCACGTGCTGAACGTCGAGAGCGGCTACAACGACGGCATCGTCTCGCCGGTGTTCGTCTTCGCGCTCGCGGTGGCCGAGCAGGGCGACGAGGACACCGGCCCGTACGTGGCCTTCCTCGAGGCGCTGCCGGGTGCGCTGATCGCCCTCGCGGTCGGCGGCGTCATCGGCCTCGTGGCGGGGTACGCCGTCCGTCGCGCACTCCACGCCGGCTGGGCGTCGCTGCAGGGCGTGCGCATCGCGATGGTGCTCGTCCCGCTCATCACGTACCTCGTCGCGACGCAGTTCGACGGCAACGGCTTCGTCGCCGCGTTCGTCGCGGGCGTGGCCTACAAGCTCGCCCGGGTCGGCACCGGAGCCCGGCACCGCGAGCTCCAGCACGCCGAGACCGGCACGCTCGACGACCTGGGACTGCTCGCCGCCAACGCGATGTGGTTCGTCTTCGGCGCCGTGCTGGCGCTCGTCATGTTCGCCGGCGTCTTCGACTGGCGCCTCGCGCTCTTCGGCGTGCTCGCGCTCACCGTGCTGCGCCTGGTGCCGGTGCTCGTCGCGCTGCTCGGCACGAGCTCGAGCTGGGCCGAACGCACCATGATCGGCCTGCTCGGCCCGCGCGGCATCGCCTCGATCGTGTTCGGCTTGCTCGCCTTCAACGCACTGGACGACGACGACGGCTGGGACGTGCTCTACACGACGGCGATCGTCGTGGTGGGCAGCATGATCATCCACGGGCCACTCGCGTCCCTCGTGCTGCGCGGCCGTCTGGCGGCGGCGGAGCCGGGCGGCGAGGAGGCCCGGCACTGAAGCCTCGCGCGAGCTTCAGAGCGCGGCGATGAGCGCATCCGCGGCCGCGCGCGAACGCTCCATGCGCGACGGGTCGGAGTCGAAGTCGCCGAGGAACACCGAGCCGAGCGCGCCGGTGAGCACGCCGTACGCGGCGGTCAGGCAGGCGTCGGCCGAGGCATCCGGATGGCTCTTCGCGACCAGCTCTGCGAGCTGGAGGCGGGTCGCGTCCGCACACGTTCCCGGGCGCGCCGAAGGCCCGGCACCGTCGGGATCAGCCGAAGGGGTGCCCGGGTCGTGCGCTACGCGCGGTGTGAGCCGTCGCCGGGGACGTAGGTGTCGCTGTCGTCGTCGGCGTACTCCGACCATTTCGACAGCTCATCGTCGTACTTGTCGTCGTGCGGGCTGGAGAGCTCGCGCTCAAGCGCGTTGTAGTCGGTGTCGGGGCTGAAGTACTTCAGCTCCCGTGCGACCTTGGTGTGCTTGGCTTTCTGACGGCCGCGCCCCATGCGTGACCCCCTTACGGCTTCTGGCCGGGTGGAATGTGCTTCACCCGGCTCGTTCTTGACGGAAATTGTTCGTGGGGCAAGTTTAGCACCACCGACCGGTGCCGTTCCGTGCCGGCCCGGGCGGTGCGTACTGCCTGCACCCAGCATTCCATGCTGAGATTGACCCGTGAGTTCCCCCCTCCCAGACCGCGCGAAGATCGCGGTGATCGGCGCCGGCCAGGCGGGGCTCTCGGTCGCCTACTACCTCCGGCGCTTCGAGCTCGTGGCCGACGACGACTTCGTCATGCTCGACCGCGCCCCCGGCCCGGGCGGCGCCTGGCAGCACCGCTGGTCGTCGCTGCGCCTCGGCACCGCGCACAAGGTGAACGACCTGCCCGGCATGGCCGAGCTCGGCCTCAGCTTCGAGACCGCCGACCGCTCGCTGCCGGCGCGCGAGGTGGTCGCCGACTACTACGACCGCTACGAGCGGCACTTCGACCTGCGCGTGCACCGGCCGATCGAGGTGCGACGGGTCGCCAACGACGGCGCCGACCTCCGCATCGAGTACCGCGACCTCGACCGGCCCGACGAGCCCGAGTCGCCCGCCGGCGAGCAGAAGGTGCGCGGCTTCTTCGGCCGACGCCGCAAGACCTTCTCGGTCGCCGCGCCGCCGGTGGCGCCCACCCGCTCGATCACCGCGCAGATCGTGGTGAACGCGACCGGCACGTGGGGGTCGCCGTTCGTGCCCTACTACCCCGGTATGACCGAGTTCGCGGGCCGGCACCTGCACACCTCCGACTTCACCGACGCCGAGTCGCTGCGCGGTCAGCACGTCGTGGTCGTCGGCGGCGGCACCTCCGCGATCGGCTTCATGCTCGAGCTGGAAGACGTCGCCGCCTCGCTCACCTGGGTCTCGCGCCGCCCGATCGACTGGCTCGACCGGCAGGAGCTCGACCTCGAGGGCGCCTCGGCCGCCGTCGCCGCGCAGGACGAGGCGGCCCGCTCGGGTCGCGCACTGCCGTCGATCGTGAGCGGCACGGGGGTCCCCAAGAGCCGGCGCATCGCGGCCGGCATCGAGCGCGGGCTCCTCGTGGCGCGCCCCATGTTCGACCGCATCGAGTCCGACCGCGTCGTGTGGGACGACGGCGCGGAGGCGCGCGCCGACGCGATCATCTGGGCGACCGGCTTCCGGCCCGAGCTGCGGCACCTCGCGCCGCT
>JBDIAF010000308.1:0-3218 GCA_039812245.1 Agromyces sp.
CGGCCTCGCGGTCGGCGAACGGGTGACCGCCGTCGAGCTCCGGCTGCACGGCGACCGCGGTGCGATCCGGGCCGCGGCGGTGACGGCGGCGGTCGACGCGCTGCTGGGCGCGCTCGAGGCCGGCTGAGCGCGCTCCGGCCGGGCCGCTCCGAGGCTCCTGCCGACCTCCGCGATCTCCGCCGTCGAATCGGATGCCTCGGGCCGACGCCGATCCCGCCGGGATCGCCGGAATAGCCGGGGGTGTCGCCGCGTTGCACCACGTGAGTTCACACCGGAATTCCAGTGTGCAAGGCTAGAGTCGGAGCAGGGAACGGTCGGCTAGACTGTCCCTCCCGATCCGCCCCGGACGATGCTCGGACGAGGCGGCAGAGACGAGAGAAGGAGGTTCCGATGGTTCTGGTTCGACAGGAGATCGGCGATGTGCTGAGGGACTTCCGTTTGCAGAAGGGTCGCACCCTTCGGCAGGTCGCCTCGAAGGCGTCGGTGGCCCTCGGCTACCTGAGCGAGGTCGAGCGCGGGCAGAAGGAGGCGTCGAGCGAGATCCTCGCCTCGGTCGCCGAAGCGCTCGACACCCCCATCTCGGTGATCATGCACGAGGTCGGCGACCGCCTCGCGGTGCTCGAGGGCATCACCACGGTGCCCGACAGCCTGCCCGACGAGCTCGTCGCCGAGTTCGATGCCGACATGATGGTGCGCTGACACCGGGCATCCACATCTTCGAACACATCCGCGATCGGCCGGTCATCGACCGGCCGATCCGCTGTCTGGAGGCCGCGTGAAGCTCAGCGAGTTCCGCTTCGCCGTCGAGCAGGAGTTCGGCGCGGGCTACGGCGCCGTGGTCGTCGGCGACCTCGTGATGGAAGCGCTGGGCGGACGCACGGCGAACGAGGCGCTCGCCGCCGGCATTCCGGCGCGCGAGGTGTGGCAGGCGCTGTGCGAGGCGACCGATGTGCCCGTCGAACGCCGGCACGGTCCGGCGGTGCGCGAGGCGGGCGCCGGGCGCGGCTGACCCGGCGTCTCACCGAAGATCCGTTCGACACGCCGTGTCGGATTCGAACATCCGTTCGGCGCTGCGGTACTGTCCTCAACAGGTGGGGCGAAGCTCGGGCCCGTCCACAATCCGACGACGTCGAGGCGGCGTTGTCGGTGGTGGTCGGTAACGTCGGAACCGCCACCGCAACCGCCTTGTCGTGAGATGTGCCGGGTCGCCGAGAACCATCGGGCCGGGTGCGGCAGCGACAGCCTAGAGGCAGCCGTACCGAGCATCGAAGGAGACAGCAATGCCATCACCCGCAGACCGCGAGAAGGCCCTCGAGACCGCCCTCGCACAGATCGATCGCCAGTTCGGCAAGGGGTCGGTGATGCGCCTCGGCAGCGAGGAGCGCGCTCCCGTCGAGGTCATCCCCACCGGATCCATCGCCCTCGACGTGGCGCTCGGCGTCGGCGGCCTCCCGCGCGGCCGCATCATCGAGATCTACGGCCCCGAGTCCTCGGGCAAGACCACGCTCACGCTGCACGCGATCGCGAACGTGCAGCGCGCCGGCGGCATCGCCGCCTTCATCGACGCCGAGCACGCGCTCGACCCCGACTACGCGAAGAAGCTCGGCGTCGACATCGACTCCCTGCTCGTCTCGCAGCCCGACACCGGTGAGCAGGCGCTCGAGATCGCCGACATGCTCGTTCGGTCCGGCTCGATCGACCTCGTCGTCATCGACTCGGTCGCCGCGCTCGTGCCCCGCGCCGAGATCGAGGGCGAGATGGGCGACTCGCACGTCGGCCTCCAGGCGCGACTCATGTCGCAGGCGCTGCGCAAGCTCACCGGCGGTCTCAACCAGACGAACACCACCATGATCTTCATCAACCAGCTGCGCGAGAAGATCGGCGTGTTCTTCGGCTCTCCCGAGACCACGGCCGGCGGCAAGGCGCTCAAGTTCTACGCCTCGGTCCGCATGGACATCCGTCGCATCGAGACGCTGAAGGACGGCTCTGAGGCCGTCGGCAACCGCACCCGCGTCAAGGTCGTGAAGAACAAGATGGCCCCGCCCTTCAAGCAGGCCGAGTTCGACATCCTCTACGGCGTCGGCATCTCGCGCGAGGGCTCGCTCATCGACTACGGCGTCGACCAGGGCATCGTCAAGAAGTCGGGCGCGTGGTACACCTACGACGGCGACCAGCTCGGCCAGGGCAAGGAGAACGCGCGCAACTTCCTGCTGCAGAACCCCGACATCGCGGCCGACATCGAGCAGAAGATCCTCGTCAAGCTCGGTATCGGCGCGGCCGGCCAGCAGGCGGCGACCCAGCAGGCGGGCAACGTCGAGTCGCTCGACGCGAAGCGTCGCGGGGCCTGAGCGGTCACGGGCGTCTCGGTGGAGTCGGAGACGATGAGCTCGACACGTGCGAGCGCCGTGTCGACGGGGCTCCGCGAGACCGGGGGAGGCGAGCGTTGAGCGAAGCGGAACGCGAGCGGATCGCCCCGGTCTCGTACCTGCCCTGGGCGACGCCCGGCGTCACCGACGTTCCCGACCGCGGCGGCGCCGCGGCCGGGAAGTCGGCACGTGCCCGTTCCTCAGCGTCCGTCGAGGCGAACGGCGTCGCCGGCGAAGGCGGTGGCGTGGGCTCGCCCGCCCGGGCCGCCTCGCGCGGCGCCGCCCGCACGAGAGGCGGTCGCCGAGGCCCGGTCGAGGCCGTCGACCCCGACGAGACCGGCGCCGAGCGCGACGAGCGCATCGACCGGCTCGTGGTCGGCCGGCTCCGCCGCTCCTCCCTCTCGGTATCCGAGGTCCGGGCCGTGCTCGTCGAGCACGGCCTCGACGACGGCGAGGTCGAGGAGTGGATCGAACGGTACGAGCGACTCGGCTACCTCGACGACGCGCGGCTCGCCGAGCAGCTCGTGCACAGCCACGGCGAACGCCGCGGACGCGGCAGCGGGGCCGTGCTCGCCGAGCTGTCGCGACGCGGCGTCGACGCGGCGATCGCCCGGCAGGCCGTCGGCGAGCTCGACCCCGAGATCGAGCTCGAGAACGCCACGGCGGTGGCCGAGCGGCGCGCCCGGCAGTTGCGCGGGCTCGACCGGCAGGTCGCGGAACGGCGGCTCTCGGCCTTCCTGGCCAGGCGCGGCTACCCGGGCGAGGTCGTGCGCGAGGCGGTGACGGCCGCCCTCTCGGGCGAACGCTCGTAGACTGGTGCGATCATGAGCACGATCCACGAGGTCTCGCCCG
>JBDIAF010000309.1:0-3212 GCA_039812245.1 Agromyces sp.
GGCGGCGACCGCACCGGCGACGAGCTGCTGGTCGACGCGCTCTCGGCGCCCGGCGGCTTCGAGACGATCGACGCCGCGGTCGGGCTCAAGGCCGCGCGGCTCGCGAAGCTCCTCGCCGCGGCCAGGCGCACCGCCGCCCAGGGCGGCACCATCGAAGAGATCCTGTGGTCGCTGTGGCAGGGCAGCGGCCTCGCCAACGAGTGGGGCGCGCAGGCGCAGGGCACGGGCGTGCTCGCCGACGAGGCGAACCGCGCGCTCGACGCGGCCGTCGCCCTGTTCGCCGCCGCGCAGCGCTTCGTCGAGCGGACGCCGGGCGCCCCCGCGGTGCGATTCGTCGACGAGCAGCTCTCGAGCGAGCTGCCCGAGGACTCGCTCGCACCGCAACGGGCCGCCGAGTCGGTGTTCGTGGGCACCGCCCCGGCGCTCATCGGCCGCGAGTTCGAGATCGTGGTGGTCGCCGGCCTGCAGGAGGGCGTCTGGCCGAACCTCCGACCGCGCGGCACCCTGCTGCACGCGGCGCTGCTCCCGGCTGCGGCGACGGCGGTACGCGAGGGACGCACCCCGCCCGAGTCCGAGTCGGCGGCCGATGCCCGGGTCGCGGTGCGCAGCGACGAGCTGCGCCTGTTCGCGCTCGCCGCGAGCCGGGCCAGGCGTCAGCTGGTGCTCAGCTGCACCGCGAACGACGACGAGCAGCCCTCGATGCTCATGGGGTACGCCGAGCACCGGGTCCGCGGGCAGCGCCGTCGCCCCATGCAGCTGCGAGGCCTCGTCGGCGCGCTGCGGCGCGAGGCGGTGGCCGATGCCACGGGCGAGGCGCCGGCTGCACTCGCGATGCTCGCCGAGGCTGGCGTCCCCGGCGCGCACCCCGACGAGTGGTACGGCATGCGGCCCCCCTCGACGGTGGCGCCGCTCGTCGACCTCGACGGCGACCCCGATGCCGTCGTGCAGGTCTCGCCCTCGCAGATCGACCGCGCCGAGGAGTCGCCGCTCGGCTGGTTCGTCGACCGCGTCGCGGCGCCGCCGTCGGGGCTGGCGGCCTCGATCGGCACGATCGTGCACGCGGTCGTCGAAGAGGCCGGCGCCACCGGCGAGACCGCGCTCGAGACGATCTGGGCCGGCGTCGAGTCGCGACTGGCCGAGCTCCGGTTCGAGGCGGGCTGGGTCGCCGAGCGCGAGAAGCGCGGCGCCCGACGCATGGCCGAGGGAGCGGCCGACTACCTCGAGAACTTCGCCGACGACGGGAAGGTGCTCCTCGGGGCGGAGGGGCGGTTCACGCTCGAACTCGGCCGGGTCCGCCTGAGCGGCACGATCGACCGCGTCGAGGCGTCGCCCGACGGAACGACCGTCATCGTCGACCTCAAGACCGGGCGCACTCCGCCGAGCGCGGCCGAGACCGCCGCGCACCCGCAGCTGGCGGCGTACCAGCTCGCCGCACGCCACGGCGCGGTGCCGAACGCGGGCGGCCTCGGCGGGGCGAAGCTCGTCTACCTGGCTCGTCCGCTGCGGGGCGCCGCCTACACCGAGCGCGCCCAGCAGCCCTTCGACGACGACGACGAGCGGGCCTTCCGAGAGCGGCTCGACGCGGTCGCGAAGGCCATGTCGGGCTCGACGTTCGAGGCGCCCGTCGAGGTCGGGCACCGCTCCCGCTTCGGCGCCTGGCACTACCGCGTGCACCTCGTCCCGGCGGTGTCGGCATGATCGGGGCGGCCGAGATCGCGGTCAGGCTCGGCCTGCACCCGCCCACGGCCGAGCAGCGCGCCGTCATCGAGGCCGATCCGCGCGGTCGCTCGCTCGTCGTCGCCGGGGCGGGCAGCGGCAAGACCGAGACCATGGCCAACCGCGTCGTCTGGCTGCTCGCGAACGGCCATGTGCAGGTGCCCGAGGTGCTCGGGCTCACCTTCACCCGCAAGGCCGCCGGCGAGCTCGCCGAGCGCGTGCGCGAGCGGGTCGCGCAGCTCGTCGCCGAGGGCATCGCCGAGATCGAGCTCGACCCGCTCGAGGCCGCGACGGTCTCGACGTACAACGCCTTCGCGAGCGCCATCTACCGCGAGCACGCGCTGCTGATCGGTCGCGAGCCCGACGCCGCGGTGCTCGGCGAGGCATCCGCCTGGCAGTTGGCGCGTTCGATCGTCGCGGCCTCGGCGGACCCGCGCCTCGTCGAACTCGACGCCTCGCTCGACAAGGTCACCGGCGCGGTGCTGGGCCTCAGTCGCGCGCTCGGCGAGAACGTCGCCGACCCGCGCGACGTGCGGGCGATGGCGCGCGAGTTCCTCGCCATGCACGACCTGCCGATCGGGGCGCCGCGCAAGCGCACGCCCTACGACTCCTTCACGGCCGCGCTCGGCGTGGTCGACGCGCTCGCACCGCTGCTCGAACTCGCGGAGGCCTACGCCGAGGCCAAGCGGGCGCGCGGCTACGTCGAGTTCAGCGACCAGGTCGCCCTCGCGCTGCAGATCTGCTCGGCGCACCCCGAGGTCGCCGTGGCGCATCGCGAGCGCTACCGCACGGTGCTGCTCGACGAGTACCAGGACACGAGCGTCGTGCAGACACGCCTGCTCGGCACCCTCTTCGCCGGACACTCGGTGATGGCGGTCGGCGATCCCGACCAGTCGATCTACGGGTGGCGCGGCGCGAGCGCGGCGAACCTCGCCCGGTTCGGCCGCGACTTCGCGGCGCCCGCCGACGACGCGGCGGATGCCTCGGGCGGTGCCGTGGTCTACGACCTCTCGACGAGCTGGCGCAACCCGCGCATCGTGCTCGACGCGGCGAACGCGATCATCGAACCGCTCGACAGCGGCATCGACAAGGCCCCGCTCGCGGCGTCGCCGTTCGCGACGGCCGGCCGGCTCGACTGCGTCTGGGCCGAGACGATCGACGACGAGGCCGAGCTGGTCGCGCGATGGTTCGCGGCGCGACTCGGGCCAGAGGCCTCGTCCACGGCCGCGAAGCCCCGCACCGGCGCGCTCCTGTGCCGCACCTTCGCGAACGTCGAGGTGTTCACCGAGGCGCTCCGGCGGCACGGGGTGCCGGTGCACGTGCTCGGCGTCGCCGGCCTGCTCGACCAGCCGGTCATCGCCGACCTCGTCAGCACCCTGCGCGTCCTGCACGATCCGACGGCGGGCGCCGAGCTCATCCGCGTGCTCGGCGGGGCGCGCTGGGCGATCGGCCCGGCCGACCTCGCCGCGCTCGCCGGGCTCGCCCGCTGGCTGGCC
>JBDIAF010000310.1:0-3212 GCA_039812245.1 Agromyces sp.
TCGAGCTGGGCGGGCCCGACCTCGGTCTCGAAGCTCAGGTAGGCGCCCGTCATGTGCTGCGCGGGCAGCTCGTCCCAGGTCTCGCTGGTGCGCCGGGCCGGGGTGCCGAAGGCCACCACGGAGAACTCGGCCTCGCGGTGGGCGTAGGCCGTGGCATCCGCCGGCACGTCGTGCACCGCACCGCCCGCGGCCCGCACCTGGAAGAAGTAGCTCGCCCCGGTCGCGAGGAAGCGCGCGGCGTCGCGCGCGAACTCGGGCGTGAAGCGCCCGATCAGCCCGGTGCGCGAGAGCGGCTCGCCCTCGGCGCTGTGGCTGGCGTCGCTCGCGTTCGCGACGATCGCACGGTAGCTCGTGAAGCGCACGTCCTGCCCGACCAGCGGAGCGGCGTCGGCGAGCGGCTGCAGCCGCTCGAGCACGGTGTCGGCGTCGTCGGAGTCGATGACGGCCATGACGTGCGCGATCGGCGGCTGCGTCGCAGCGCGCCCGCCGGGCTGCACGATCAGGAAGCTCGTCAGGTCGCGGGGCGCGTCGACGACCCAGTCGCTCCAGGCGAGCAGGAACGCCGCGGTGTCGCTCGCGTCGAAGGCGAGCTGGGCGAACGCGACCGTGCCCACCTCGTCGACCTCGAACTCGAACGCCGTCACGATGCCCACGTTGGCACCGGCCCCGCGCACGGCCCAGAACAGCTCTGGTCGCTCGTCGGCGCTGGCGCGCACGACGCTGCCGTCGGCGAGCACGAGCTCGACCGCGCGCAGGTGGTCGATCGTCAGGCCGTGCTCGCGCACGAGCCAGCCGATGCCGCCCGCCGTCGCGAGCCCGCCCACCCCGACGCCGCCGGAGTCGCCCGAGCTCAGCGCCCAGCCGTGCGGCTCGAGCGCGGCCGCGACGTCCGTCCAGCGGGCGCCCGGCTCGATGCGCACCAGTCGGGACGCCTCGTCGAGCACCTCGATCTCGCGCATGCGCGAGAGGTCGATGACGATGCCGCCGTCGTTCGTCGACCGCCCGCTGATGCCGTGGCCCGCGCTGCGGATGCCGAGGGGCACCCCGGGGTTGGCGCGGGCGAAGGCGACCGCGTCGACGACCTCGGCGGTCGTGGCCGGCTGCAGCACGATGCCGGGGTCGCCGCCGCGCAGGTAGGTCGAGCGCACCCGGGAGAACCTCGCGTCGCCGGGTTCGATCGCCGAGGCCCGGAGCGAGGCGGGCACGGCGTCGTAGTCGATGCCCGCGCGCCGCTTCGCGAGCGCGGCGGTCGAGCGGATGACCGTGCGCCCCGCCCCTTCGACGAGCTCGGGGAACGCCGCGCGCAGTTCGCGCTCGACCTGCTCGCGCAGGGCGGGCGCGACCTCTTCGATGAAGCGCTGCATGCTCGCGGGGTCGTCGCCGGCGAGGATGAGCGTGTCGACGCCGTCGTCGACGACGTACGGCAGCAGTTGCTCGACCCAGTCGGCCGGGGTTCCCTCGATCATGCCGCCGCGGCCGCGGCCGAGCCCGGCGCCGTGGGGCCCGCCGCCGTTCGTGAAGCGGCCCGCGACGTTCAGCAGCCGCCGGATCTCGGCCGGATTCCGCCCGGCCTTGCGTGCGGCCTCGTCGATGCGGGCGGCGCCGTCGGCGTAGTCGCCGGGCTGCAGGTAGGCGAGCGAGGGCAGCCAGCCGTCGCCGGCGCGCCCGATGAGGCGCAGCATCCGCGGCTTGAGCGCACCGATCCAGATCGGGATGTCGTGCGCCGGAGCCGGCCCGCGCTTCGCCCCCTCGACCCGGTAGTACTCCCCCGGCACGCTGAACCGCTCGCGGCTGCCCGCGTCCCAGGTGCCTCGGATGATGCCGATCGCCTCGTCGAGCGCGTCGACCGCCTGGCCGGGCGTCAGCCGGCGGCCGCCGATCGCCTCGATCGCGTCCCAGAAGCCGCCCGCGCCCAGCGCGAGCTCGAAGCGCCCGCCGCTCAGCAGGTCGAGGCTCGCCGCCGCGCCGGCCAGCACGGCGGGCTCGCGCTGGAGCGGCAGGTTGAGGACGTTGCCCGCGACGTGGATCCGGCTCGTGCGCGCGGCGACCCAGCTGAGCAGGGTCCACGTGTCGTGGAAGGCCGGCTGGTACGGGTGGTCCTGGAAGGTGACGAGGTCGTAGCCGAGCGTCTCGCTGAGCTCGGCGAGCCGCACCGCCTGCTGCGGCGGGTCGTTCACGGGGGTGACGAAGGTGCCGAACTGCAGTTCGCGTCCGTAGTGCATGGTGCTCCGTTCGATTCGAAGTCATGCAACGGATGCCTCGGCCGAAGTATGCCCGCGACCGTGGCGCCGACGGCCGGCGTGCGACAGGATGGGCGCATGCCTGCAAGCGTTTTCATCGCCGGTCCGGCGTCGTGGAACCGGATCGTGCTGCTCGACCGCCTGCCCGAGCCGGTGCCGCACATGCAGTTCGCCATCGCCGAGCACGAGACGGTCGGCGGCACCTCGGCCGGCAAGGCGCTCTCGCTCGCCGGTCTCGGCCGCAGGCCCGTGCTCTACGGCCTGATCGGCGCCGACCCCGACGGGGCTCGCGTCGCCGCGGCGCTGCGAGCGGCGGGCGTCGAGCTCGTCGTCGGCGAGGCGCCTGCGACCGAGCGCCACCTCAACCTCATGACCGAGCGCGGCGAGCGGGTCTCGCTGTACCTCTCGTCTCCCGGCGAGGCGTCGCCCGAGTCCCGGCTCGCCACCGAGGCATCCGTCGCCATCGCGATGGCCGAGGCCGCGGCGATCGTGCTCGACCTCGCACCCGAGGCGGGGCGCCTGATCCCCGCGGCACGCGCGAGCGGCCGGCCGATCTGGACCGACATCCACGACTACGACGGCACCTCGGCGTTCCACCGCCCCTTCATCGAGACCGCCGACGCGGTCTTCATGAACGCCGACCGCATCGGCGACCCGCTGCCGTTCCTGCACTCCCTCGTCGCGGGCGGGGCGTCGATCGCGGTGTGCACGCTCGGGGCCGATGGCGCGGTCGGGGTGGATGCCTCCGGCGCCGAGCACCGCGTCGCGGCCGTGCCCGTCGAGGTGCTCGACACCAACGGAGCGGGCGACGCGTTCATGGCCGGGGTGCTCGACGCGACCCTCGCCGGAGCGCTGCTGCCCGAGGCGCTCGAGGCCGGCGCCCGCAGCGCCGCGGGCGTGCTCGCCTCCCGGCACCTTCATCCATCGCTCGACGCCGTGCTGGGGTAGTCGTCACCGCCCGGTGTGGTCGAC
>JBDIAF010000311.1:0-3208 GCA_039812245.1 Agromyces sp.
GACGGCGCATGGTGAGCAGCTGCACCAGGTTTCCGAGGTGCAGGCTCGGTGCCGTCGGGTCGAAGCCGCAGTAATACGTGATCGGCTCCCCCGCGAGCAGCTCTTTGAGGGCGGCCTGGTCCGTCGAGACGTGCACGAGGCCGCGCCAGACGAGCTCCTCCCAGACGTCTTCGAAAGAGGCGTCGTTCTGCTGGGATGCGAGGATCACTGGATCTGACACCACGTCAGGGTACCAGCGGGGTTTCGATGCAGAATTCACCTTGGAGCATTGATATTCAGCTCAGGATGCCTCAGGATGAACTTCTACGTGAATTCAGTGTCGTACATTGATTTTGCTGAATGAAGGTTGCATCATTGATCGGAGCCTCGAATGTTCGTCATCACCGCCGACCAGGTCGGAAGCCGCGAGCGCCCCGACGGCGCGCCGGCACAGATCGCGCAGCTCGTCGAGCGCTTCGGCGATCGGCTCGTGCTTCCACCCGACCAGACCGCAGGAGACGAAATCCAGCTGCTCGCCGACTCGGCGGACACCGCGCTCGGAATCATCCTGCAGCTCACCCGCTCCACCTCCTGGAGCGTCGGCCTCGGCGTGGGCGAGATGCGGCGACCGATTCCCGCCGCCGCACGATTGGCGACCGGCAGCGCCTTCTTCGCCGCCCGCGATGCCGTGACCGCGGCGAAGCGAAGCGACACGCGCTTCGCCCTCCGCGCCGCTCCGCTCGTCGGTGCACGGGCCGGCGAGCACGTCGAAGCGCTGATCCAGCTGCTCCTGCTCCTGCGCGAGCGGCGCAGCGAAGCCGGCTGGGAGGTCGTCGACCTCATGAGCACCGGTCAACGGCAGAAGGACATCGCCGCCGTGCTCGACATCAGCCCCGCAGCCGTGAGCATGCGCCTGCGAACGGCCGGCTGGCGTGCAGAGGAGGCTGCGATCCCCGCGCTCATCGAACTGCTCCGCGAACTCGATGGCGCGAGTGCCCATACGGCCCCCGCCTCGATAGGGTGACCGAGGACGGAAGGAGCAGCATGGAACTCGTCCTCCTCGGCGCCATCGCCGCGTGGACCGTGCTCGCCCTCGCGCTCGGCGCGGCCGCCACCTTCTCGGTGCTGGCCTTCCTGAAGCCGTATCGGCTGTTCCTCTGGCTCGCCGCCGGTTCGCTCGCCGTCGCCCTCATCGCCGCAGCCACCGCCCCCGGACCCGCTCCGTTCGGGCTCTCGCTGCTGGCGGCGACGGCGGCGATCGTGATCGCGGTCTTCGGCGGCAGCCCCGCCGCCGGCACCGCGCTCGACCTCGCCATGGGTGGCAGCGTCGCGCCCGGCCTGCACGGCGGCATCCTGGTCGCCTCGCGCGTCGACCCCGACGCGCCGAAGACGATCGTCCCCGAGAAGCGCGAGGTGCTGCGCGGCGGCCTCACGATCGGCGTGCTCGAGCGCCTCGCGACGGCAGGTGCGATCGTCGCGGGCTACCCCGAGGCCCTCGCGATCGTGGTGGCCGTGAAGGGCGTCGGTCGGTTCACCGAGCTCGACGCGGCCGAGGCGCGCGAGCGGTTCATCATCGGCACCTTCGCCAGCCTGATCTGGGCGGCGGCGGCAGGGCTCGTCGCGCACCTCGTGCTGCGCTGAGGCACCCGTCCGAGCGACGGCTGTGCGGCCGAGGCATCCGACCCGGACTCGACCGTTCGCGCCGACTCAGTCGACCGCACCGGCATGACGTCGATACGGCGAGACGCCGGCATCGCCGGGAAGCCAGAAGCGCCACGGATACCCAGCTCCCCCGCCAGGCCCGTTGACGCCGGTGCGCGGCCCGGCCGCGTGCGCGAGCGGCGCCGCCGGCACGCGCAGCTCGAAGGGCGCGGCGAGCAGGTCCACGCCGTTCGCCGAGAGCGGCACCCCGAGCGCGAGCGAGAGCCGCGCGGGGCCGCGCGCCAGATCGCGATCGGATGCCCCGGCGCGCCGTGACCGGGCGAGCTCGAGCCCCTCGACCACCGTGCCGCCCCGCACGAGCACCGCCGAGGCACGGCCGACCGGGCCGGTCACGATGTTCAGGCAGGTGTGCATGCCGTAGCTGAAATAGGCGTAGAGGTGTCCGGGTGCGCCGAACATCACCGCATTGCGCTGGGTCCGTCCGCGGTTCGCATGCGACCCGGGGTCCTCGCCGACGCCCCGGTACGCCTCGAGCTCCGAGAGCCGAACCGCGACGCGCCCCTCGTCGGTCTCGTAGGCGATGACCGCACCGAGCAGCAGTGGCGCGAGCACCACCGCGTCGCGCTCGAAGTACGAGCGCGACGGCGCGAGGAGCCGGCTCAGGATGCCTCCGCCACGCTTCAGGCCTCGGGAAGCTGCGCGACGAGCAGGCGAACCCGGTCGGCGAGCGCGGCGAGCTGCTCGGCGACCCGCTCGGGCGCGGTGCCGCCGATGCCGTCGCGGCTCGCCACCGAACCCTCGATCGTGAGCACCCCGCGGACCTCGGGCGTGAGGTGCGCCGAGACCTCGGCGAGTTCGGCGTCCGAGAGCCCCTCGAGGCCGACGCCGCGCTGCTCGGCGCGACGCACGAGCGCGCCCGTGATCTCGTGCGCGTCGCGGAACGGGACATGCCGCTTCACGAGCCACTCGGCCACGTCGGTCGCGAGCGAGAAGCCCTGCGGGGCGAGCTCGGCCATGCGCTCGGTGTGCAGCGTCATGGTCGCGATCATGCCGGTGAAGGCCGGCAGCAGCACCTCGAGCGTCTCCACCGAGTCGAAGACGGGCTCCTTGTCCTCCTGGAGGTCGCGGTTGTACGCCAGCGGCAGGGCCTTGAGGGTCGCGAGCAGACCGGTGAGGTTGCCGATCAGCCGACCCGACTTGCCGCGCGCCAGCTCGGCGATGTCGGGGTTCTTCTTCTGCGGCATGATCGACGAGCCCGTCGAGTAGCCGTCGTCGAGGGTGACGAAGCCGAACTCCCGGGTGTTCCAGAGGATGATCTCCTCGGCGATGCGGGAGACGTCGATGCCGATCATCGCGGTCACGAAGGCGAACTCCGCGACGACGTCGCGGCTCGCGGTGCCGTCGATCGAGTTGAGCGACGGTGCGGCGAGACCCAGGTCGCGGGCGGCGGCCGCGGCGTCGAGGCCCAGCGTCGATCCGGCGAGGGCTCCCCCGCCGTACGGCGAGAGGTCGGCGCGCTTCGACCAGTCGACGAGCCGCTCGAGGTCTCGAGACAGGGCCCAGCCGT
>JBDIAF010000312.1:0-3203 GCA_039812245.1 Agromyces sp.
TCGATCACGGCGGGCATGGCGATCTACGACACCATGCAGTTCGTGCCGAACGACATCGTCACGGTCGGCATCGGCATGGCGGCGTCGATGGGGCAGCTGCTGCTGACCAGCGGCACCAAGGGCAAGCGCTACATCACCCCGAACGCGCGCGTGCTGCTGCACCAGCCGCACGGCGGCTTCGGCGGTACGGCGAGCGACATCCAGACCCAGGCGCAGCTCATCCTGGACATGAAGAAGCGACTCGCCGAGATCACCGCTGCGCAGACGGGCAAGTCGGTCGAGCAGATCAACGCCGACGGCGATCGCGACCGCTGGTTCTCGGCGCAGGAGGCCCTCGAGTACGGCTTCGTCGACCACATCCGCGAGTCCGCACTGGATGTGTCGGGCGGCGGCGGAACGAACCAGGCGTGAGCGAGAGAGAGAACGAGCGAATGACTGTCCCCACCTTCGGCGCCCCCGCCTACGGCGGCACCGCCTTCTCCGGCACGCAGGCCCCGGGCTCGCGCTACATCCTGCCGAGCTTCGAGGAGCGCACGGCGTACGGCTTCAAGCGCCAGGACCCCTACGCCAAGCTCTTCGAGGACCGCATCATCTTCCTCGGCGTGCAGGTCGACGACGCCTCGGCCGACGACATCATGGCCCAGCTGCTCGTGCTCGAGTCGATGGACCCCGAGCGCGACATCATGATGTACATCAACTCGCCGGGCGGCTCCTTCACCGCGATGACCGCGATCTACGACACGATGCAGTACATCCGCCCGCAGATCCAGACGGTCGTGCTCGGCCAGGCGGCCTCCGCCGCGGCGGTCATCGCCGCCGCGGGCACCCCGGGTCGTCGCCTGGCGCTGCCGAACGCGCGCATCCTGATCCACCAGCCGGCGATGGGCGAGGCCGGCCACGGCCAGGCCTCCGACATCGAGATCCAGGCGGCCGAGATCCTGCGCATGCGCACGTGGCTCGAGCAGACGCTGTCCAAGCACTCCAACCGCTCGCAGGAGGAAGTGAACAAGGACATCGACCGCGACAAGATCCTCTCGGCCGAAGAGGCCATGCAGTACGGCCTCATCGACCAGGTGCTCACCTCGCGCAAGACCCTGCCCGCGGCGCTCACGAGCTGAGCGACCGCGTCGCCGAAGGGCGGCGGATGCCTCGCGCTGCGGCCGAGGCATCCGCCGCCTTCTTCGTGCGCCGGCGGCCCGCGACGCCCGCCGTGTGCGGGCCCGTGCGGGGGAGCCGCGTGCGTTTCGCCGCGGGCGCAACGCCACACCGCCGGCGATTTCCCCACCCTCCGCCGCAACCGCTCCGGCACGGGTTAGGCTCGGTGCAGACGCGTGAGAGGGAGGGTGCGATGGCACGCATCGGAGAGAGCGCCGACCTGCTGAAGTGCTCGTTCTGCGGCAAGAGCCAGAAGCAGGTGCAGCAGCTCATCGCCGGCCCCGGCGTCTACATCTGCGACGAGTGCGTCGAGCTCTGCAACGAGATCATCGAGGAGCGGCTCGCCGAGGCGGGCGAGACCGAGTCGGGCGAGTTCGAGCTGCCGAAGCCGAAGGAGATCTTCTCCTTCCTCGAGGAGTACGTGATCGGGCAGGAGCCCGCCAAGCGCGCCCTCGCCGTCGCCGTCTACAACCACTACAAGCGCATCCGCTCCAAGGGCGCGCTCACCCCCGCCGACCGTGCGCACGACGACGTCGAGATCGCGAAGTCGAACATCCTGCTCATCGGTCCGACCGGCTGCGGCAAGACCTACCTCGCGCAGACGCTGGCCAAGCAGCTCAACGTGCCCTTCGCCGTCGCCGACGCGACGGCGCTCACCGAGGCGGGCTACGTCGGCGAGGACGTCGAGAACATCCTGCTGAAGCTCATCCAGGCCGCCGACTACGACGTCAAGCGCGCCGAGACGGGCATCATCTACATCGACGAGGTCGACAAGATCGCCCGCAAGGCCGAGAACCCCTCGATCACCCGCGACGTCTCGGGCGAGGGCGTGCAGCAGGCGCTGCTGAAGATCCTCGAGGGCACGGTCGCCTCGGTGCCGCCGCAGGGCGGCCGCAAGCACCCGCACCAGGAGTTCATCCAGATCGACACGACGAACGTGCTGTTCATCGTGGCCGGTGCCTTCGCGGGGCTCGAGGACATCATCTCCTCGCGCGCGGGCAAGCGCGGCATCGGCTTCGGCGCCCCGCTGCACTCGAAGCGAGACAGTGCCGAGCTGTTCAGCGAGGTGCTGCCCGAAGACCTGCACAAGTTCGGCCTCATCCCCGAGTTCATCGGCCGCCTGCCCGTCGTGGCCACGGTGACGCCGCTCGACCGCGAGGCGCTCATGGAGATCCTCACGGTGCCGAAGAACGCGCTCGTGAAGCAGTACCAGCGCATGTTCGAGCTCGACGGCGTCGCCCTCGACTTCGAGCAGGAGGCGCTCGAGGCGATCGCCGAACTCGCCGTGCTGCGCCAGACGGGTGCTCGAGGCCTGCGCGCCATCATGGAGGAGGTGCTCGGCCCGATCATGTTCGAGGTGCCGAGCTCCACGGGCGTGGCACGAGTCGTCGTGACCAAGGCGGCCGTGCTCGACAACGCGGCGCCCACCATCGTGCCGATGAAGCCGCGCCGAGCCGAGAAGTCGGCCTGAGCACTGCGGCGGGCAGTCTCGCCCACACCGTGATCGCGGGCGTCATCGGCGCCGTCACGGGTTTCGCCAGCTCGTTCGTGCTCGTCATCGCAGGACTCGCCGCGGTCGGCGCGAGCGACGCCCAGGCGGCTTCCGGCCTCTTCGTGCTGTGCCTCGCCACCGGTGTGCTGTGCATCGTGCTGCCGCTCGTCACGCGCGTGCCGATCTCGTTCGCCTGGTCGACGCCCGGCGCGGCCCTGCTCGTGGCGGCGGGTGCGACCACGAACGACTTCCACGCGGCGGCCGGCGCCTTCCTCGTCTGCGCGGCCCTGATCGTGGGCGCCGGCCTCTGGCCGTGGTTCGGGCGACTCATCACCCGCATTCCGGTTCCGCTCGCGAGCGCGATGCTCGCGGGCATCCTCTTCCCGATCTGCATCGCGCCCATCACCGCCGTCGTCGAGCAGCCGGCGATCGCGGTGCCGATGGTGCTCGTCTGGCTGCTGCTCGCGCGGCTGGCCCCGCGTTGGGCCGTGCCGGCCGCGATGCTGGTCGCGGTGATCGGCATCGCGATCGTCGCCGGCCCCGCGGTGGTGGGCGC
>JBDIAF010000313.1:0-3203 GCA_039812245.1 Agromyces sp.
GAACTCCGCGCGCGCCTCGTCGTCGGTGACGACGCGGCGCACGAAGCGCTGGCCGGCACGGATGATGCGGCTCATCTCCTTGTCGAGCGCCTTGAGGTCGTCGGTCGAGAACGGCTCGGCGACGTCGAAGTCGTAGTAGAAGCCGTCGGTGACGGGCGGGCCGATGCCGAGCTTGGCCTCGGGGTTCACGTTCTGCACCGCCTGGGCGAGCACGTGCGCCGCCGAGTGGCGCAGGATGTTCAGGCCGTCGGGCGAGTCGATGGTGACCGGCTCGACCTCGTCGGCCGTCGTCACGGTCGTGGCGAGGTCTTTCAGCTCGCCGTTGACGCGCATCGCGACAACGGATCGGTCGGTGAAGAGCTCGAAGCCGTCGGTCACCTGGATCCACTCCCAGTCATGTAGTCGATTCGCCCGCTGAAGCCGGACCTCTCAACTGTAGTCGCCGGGGCCGCACCGCCTTCCCACCTCGGTGCTGGCCCGGATGCGCCCGGACGTGAGCCTCTCTAGCGTTTGCTCATGATCGAGAAGTCGAACGAGCCGGACTCGCGAAGCGAGTTCGATGAACGCGTCATCGCGTTCGCCGACTTCGAGCCGGATATCCGTCCCGAAGCCTGGGCCGAGAAGTATCGGATCGGCGAGCTCGCGCTCGGCCCGATCTTCTGGCCGTCCATCGATCTGCTCTCGCCGACGCGCACCGTCGGCGCAGGGCGGACGAACCTCACCCTCATCCGCCCCACCATCGTGCAGACCGACGCCGCCACCCCGTATGCGGGATTCGACCGACGCGAGTCGCCCAGTCGCAACCCCGCCGTCTCGATCCACTTCGAGCCGGCCGCGTACGGCATCACCGGCACCGGCTCGTACGTGTTCAGCTTCGCCGTCGAGGCCGGCGCGCCGATCACGGTCACCGCGAGCGGGTATGCGGCCTCCGGCACGGTCGTGGGCGGCGGTGCGCGAAGCGTGAACGGGAAGCAGACGGTGAGCATCACCCTGAAGGACCTGCCGCCGTACGGCGGCTGGGCGGCCGTCGAGCAGACCGCCGGGGCGTCCTGGGCGTGGTACTCGACGCGCATCGCGCACCCGCCGCTCGTGTTCGAGCCGTCACCCTGAGCAGACGACGCATCTCGGGCAACACGGCGGAACGCGCGCTGCGACGGAATCGAGAAACGACGAAAGCCCCGGCTTCTGCCGGGGCTTTCTCTTCTGTGGGCGATACTGGGATCGAACCAGTGACCTCTTCCGTGTCAGGGAAGCGCGCTACCGCTGCGCCAATCGCCCGGATCAAGTGGAGACCGGTGAGGATCTCAGCTTGGAGGTGGATACGGGATTCGAACCCGTGTATACGGCTTTGCAGGCCGCTGCCTCGCCTCTCGGCCAATCCACCGTGTCTGGGTTCACCACCAGAAACCAGAATCGGGCTTGCGCCCGATTCTGATCAGAGCGGATGACGAGACTCGAACTCGCGACCCTCACCTTGGCAAGGTGATGCGCTACCAACTGCGCCACATCCGCGTTGTCCCCGTGTTCCGGCGACAAAGAGACTCTAACCGAAAGGGTGAACGATTCACAAACTGAGCCATGCTCCCCCGCATTTCAGGCCGGTCAGCAGGGCTTTCAACACGCGCATCCCGGGCGTGTCGGATGTCTCGCGCACTCGTTCTCACACCCTTCAGCGGCAGGCCTCGACGGCGTGGACACGCCCGGGATCCACCCGCCGTTCGCTCGATGTGCATTCACCCCCGGGCGTCGGCTAGTATCGACCTCGGTCACGACGACGTCGCGACCGAATCCCCTTGGGCGATTGGCGCAGCTGGTAGCGCGCTTCCTTCACACGGAAGAGGTCGTCGGTTCGAGCCCGGCATCGCCCACCAAGACGAGAGAACCCCCGGTTTCCGGGGGTTCTCTCGTTTCTCGGCAGTGCGGGCCCCTCGGCAGTGCGGGCCCCTCGACGGTGCGGGCTCTCGGCAGTGCGGGCTCTCCGAAGCGGCGCGAACGCCCCGCTCAGCGCCAGCCGTACCGGGCGCGCAGCGCCCGGGCGACCGACTCGTAACGCTCCGCGTCGAGCGAGGCCGCCTCGCGGCGCATCCCGCCCGCGTGCACGACGAAGACGCGGTCGAGCTTGGCCCAGCTGGGCCGCCCCTCGCCGTCCCACGCGCCCGAGCCGAGCGCGACGTAGTCGCGGTCGCCGCCGTGCGGCTTGCTGGTGAGCTGCACGGCGAGGAAGCGCGCTGCCCCGTCGGCCGCCACGATCACGACCGGGCGGTCCTTGCCTCGGCCGTCGTTCTCCTCGTAGGGCACCCACGTCCACACGACCTCACCGGGGTCGGGCGCGCCGTCGTGCGAGGGCGCGTAGCCGAGCGCCACCCGGCCGAGCGAACGCGGATCGACCTCGACCGTCGCCCCCGACCCCTCGCGTCCCGGCGAGACGCGCTCGTCGACGAGCACCGTCCGGCCCTGGGCATCCCCCGCCGTGCGCCCGCCCGCCGCCCGCCCGCCCATGGTGCTCGCCGAACCCGACGAGCGGAACGCCTGCCCGATCGCGCGGAAGAGGGCGGTGAGGAAGCGGCTGGTGTCTGACACACCCGCACACTACCCCACCGCCCTCGGGCGGCGGTCGCGGCTAGACGAGCTCGAGCTTGTACGCGTCCTCGCCGTGCACCGCTGTGTCGATGCCCGCGATCTCGTCCTCGTTCTTCACGCGGAAGCCGATGGTCTTGTTGATCACCCAGCCGATGCCGTAGGCGAGGATGAACGAGTACCCGAGCACCGCCACCGCGGCGATGGCCTGCACGAGCAGCTGCGTCAGGTTCCCGCTGTAGACGAGGCCGGTCTCGTTGGCGAAGATGCCGAGGTAGAGCGTGCCGATGAGGCCGCCGACGAGGTGGATGCCCACGACGTCGAGCGAGTCGTCGAAGCCCCACTTGAACTTCAGGTCGATCGCGAGGGCGCACACGGCGCCGGCGATGAGGCCGAGCACGATCGCCCAGATGGGGGTGAGCGAGGCGCAGGCCGGCGTGATGGCGACGAGGCCCGCGACCGCGCCCGAGGCCGCACCGACCGAGGTCGGCTTGCCGTCCTTGATCTTCTCGACGACGAGCCAGGCCAGCAGGGCGGCAGCGGGCGCCGCGATGGTGTTCACGAAGGCCAGCGCCGCGGTGCCGTCGGCCGCGAGCTCGGAGCCCGCGTTGAAGCCGAACCAGCCG
>JBDIAF010000314.1:0-3187 GCA_039812245.1 Agromyces sp.
TCATGGCCGCGCGCCGGAGGCGCATGGGGGAGGGGAAGCCGTCCGTCACCGCGTCACCGCCGCCACGGGAACCCTGCGCCCGAGCGTGCGGCCGAGGCATCCCTCCAAGCGACCGAGGAAGACCCACCACCCGTCGATCGCGGAGTAGTCGCCGCCGTGCCGCACGCCGAACAGCAGGCCGCCGACGACGAAGGCGAACCGCCACCAGAGCGGGTACCGCCATCGGGTGACCACACGGCCGAGGCCGCGCCCGTACGCCCGCAGCTTCCGGCGTCGCGCGGCCGGCCCCAGACCGTGCGCATCGGCGACGCCGCCGACGGACGCCTCGGCGGGCAGCCAGCGGAACGCGGTCGCCACCTCGGGCTCGCGGGAGATGAGGCGGAGCAGCAGGTCGGTCGCCTCGCCGGCCTGCCAGGGCGTCGGCGCGGCCGCGGCGAGCTCGGCGTCGAAGCCGCCGATCCGGTCGAACAGCGAGCGACGCAGCACGAGACCCATCTCGATGACGCTCCACACGTTCCACCGGTCGAGCGGCGTGCCGCGCGCCGGCAGCTCGAACTTCGGCCCGTGCTCGTCGACGACCGCGATCGCGCCCACGTCGAACCCTTGCGGGTCGACCGCGGCACGGAGCGCGGCGACGGAGCCGGCGGGGTACCACGTCGTATCGTTCGGGAAGCCGAGCACGCGTTCGCCCTCCGGCAGCGCCGCGACACCGGCGTTCCGGCCGCGGGCGGCGCCGCGTTCCGAGGTCGTCACGACCACGCGCTCGGCGAGCGGATGCGCGGCGACGAGGGCGGTCACCTCCTCGACGTTCTGCTGCGCGACGATCGCGATCCGGTCGTCGCCCTCGAGCTGGCCGTCGAGGGAATCGAGGAGGCGTCGCAGCGGCTCGAGCCGCCCGAGCGTCGCCACCACGAGTCCCAGGTCCACAATGCCTCATTCTGTACGATGAGGTGGCCGTTCACCGCATCGACAGGATCCCCGATGACCATTCCCTCGTCCGAGGCCGCCTCCGCCACCGAGGCGATCGAGCTCTCGATCGTCATGCCCTGCCTCAACGAGGCCGAGACCCTCGCCGTCTGCATCGACAAGGCGCAGGGCTACCTCGCTCGGAGCGGCGTCGTCGGCGAGGTCGTCATCGCCGACAACGGCTCGACCGACGGCTCGCAGCAGATCGCGCGCGATCACGGGGCCCGCGTGGTCGACGTTCCCCAGAAGGGATACGGCAGCGCGCTGATGGGCGGCATCGAGGCGTCGCACGGCGAGTACGTCATCATGGGCGACGCCGACGACTCCTACGACTTCTCGAAGCTCGACCCCTTCGTCGAGCGGCTTCGCGCCGGCGACGAGCTCGTCATGGGCAACCGCTTCAAGGGCGGCATCGCCGAGGGCGCCATGCCGCCGCTGCACAAGTACCTGGGCAACCCGGTGCTCTCGTGGATCGGCCGGGTGCTCTTCCGCTCTCCCATCAAGGACTTCCACTGCGGACTGCGCGGCTTCAACCGGCAGTCGATCCTCGACCTGCACCTGCAGACCACCGGCATGGAGTTCGCGAGCGAGGTCGTCGTGAAGGCGACGCTCGGCGGGCTCAGGGTCTCCGAGGTGCCGACGACCCTCGACAAGGACGGGCGGAGCCGCCCGCCGCACCTGCGAAGCTGGCGCGACGGCTGGCGGCACCTGCGGTTCCTGCTCATCTTCAGTCCGCGCTGGCTCTTCCTCATCCCCGGCGCCGTCGCGTTCCTCCTCGGCCTGCTCGGCACGCTGTTCCTCGCGTTCGGCCCGCTCGTCTTCGGCGGCGTCGGATTCGACCTCTCGAGCCAGGTGTACCTCGCCGCCTTGACGGTCGTCGGCTACCAGGCGATCCTGTTCGCGATCCTGACGAAGATCTACGCGCAGCACGAGGGATTCAACCTCCCGCGTTCGCGCAGCTTCGACCGGCTCGAACGCCGGATCAGCCTCGAGAGCGGCGCCCTCGCCGGGCTCGTGCTCTTCCTCGTCGGCCTCGCCATCGGCATCTGGCAGTTCGCGGTGTGGGCCGGCGGGGGCTTCGGCGCGCTCGATCCGTCGGCGACCGTGCGCACCGCCGTGCTCGCCGCGCTCTTCATGATGCTCGGCGCGCAGACGATCATGGCGGGCATGTTCCTCGGCGCACTCAAGGTCGGACTGCGCAGGGCCTGAGATGACGGATCCGGACACGTCCGGGACGCCGCGCATCAGCGTCGCGCTCGGCACGCACAACGGTGCGGACTACCTCGCCGAGCAGCTCGGCAGCATCCTGGCGCAGACGCGCGCCGTCGACGAGATCGTGCTCTCCGACGACGCCTCGCGCGACGGCACGGTCGAGCTCGCCGAGCGGCTGATCGCCGAGCACCACGAGCGCACGGGCGGCGTCGTCCCCGAGCTGCGCGTCCTCCGCAACGATCCGCCGCTCGGCGTCACCGCGAACTTCGAGCAGGCGCTGGCTGAGGCATCCGGCGATCTCATCGCCCTCTGCGACCAGGACGACGTGTGGCGGCCAGATCGCCTCGAACGGGCGTTCGGCGCGCTCGAGGCGCGGCCCGGAGTCGAGCTCGTCGCCTCGGACGCCCGGCTCGTCGACGGCGCGGGCGCACCCCTGGACCTGCGGCTGTTCGAGACGCTCGGCATCGACGAGCAGGCCGTCGCCCGCCTCGAACGCGCCCCCTTCGACGAGCTGCTGCGTCGCAACCTGCTGACGGGTGCGACGATGCTCGTGCGGCGCGAGCTCATCGAGCGCGCCCGGCCGTTCCCCGCGAGCTGGGTGCACGACGAGTGGCTCGCGATGGTCGCAGCCACGGGCGGGGGCGTCGCGGTCGTCCCGGAGCCGCTCATCGACTACCGCCAGCACGGCGCCAACCAGATCGGCGTGACGAAGCTGGGCCTCGACGGCAGGCTGGGCCGACTGCGCGCGCCGCGCACCGCGCGCAATGCGAGGCTGCTCGCGCGGGCCGCCGATCTCGCTGCCCGGCTCCCGGCGATCGTGGTGGCGCGCGATCCCGACGCCCCGCGGGCTGTCGAGCGTGCCGTCGCGGACAAGCTCGAGCACGAGCGGGTGCGCAGCGCGCTGCCGGCCGGCCGGCTCGGCCGCGCGGCGCCGGTGCTGCGCGAATGGCGTACCGGCCGGTACGCCCGCTATGGTCCAGGCGCGCAGGACGTGCTGCGGGACCTCGTG
>JBDIAF010000315.1:0-3184 GCA_039812245.1 Agromyces sp.
GTCCTTGTGCGTTCTATAATCGAATACTACATTCGACTATCGCGCATGTGCATGTTAGGCGCGCTCCGAGCGCGACGCAACACCACCCCGCTCGGATGCCTCGGCGCCGCGCTCCTCGGGCGCCGGCTCGTGCTGGCGCGCCCCGTGGTGCGGCTCGTCGTGGCCCTGCCCGAGCACGGGGATGGAGCCGGTCACCACCGCATCGACGTTCATCGACCCGTCGACCGGGCCGACCACCGGGATCGGCGTCGTCGGCGTCGCCGTGCGCGGCTCGACCGGCATCCGCGCGAGACGGCGGTGCTCGCGCACGTAGGCCGGCACGAGCAGCAGCACCGCGCCGAACCAGGCCAGCGGGTTGCTCCACACGACGCCGACGAACCCGAACAGCGAGCCGAGCACGATCGCGGCGGCGACGCGCATGACGAGCTCGATCACGCCGGTGATGGTCGGGATGAGCGTGTGCCCGAGCCCCTGCAGGGCGCCGCGCAGCACGAACAGCACGCCGAGCGAGGCGTAGGTGAAGCCGTCGACGGCGAGCATGAGGGCCGCGTCGGCGACGACCGCATCCGACCCCTCGCCCACGAAGAGCCGCACGAGCTGCTCCCCGAACAGGATGAACGGCACCCCGATCGCGACGGCCGTGCCGATCGACATCCAGGTCGCCTGCACGACCCCGCGGCGGATGCGGTCGGGCCGATGCCCGCCGAGGTTCTGCGCGGTGAACATCGACGCGGCCAGCCCGAGGGAGGCGAGGAAGGCGACGGCGAGGGAGTCGACGCGCGAGGCCGCCGTGTAGGCGGCGACCGCATCGGCGCCGAGCTCGTTGAGCGCGACCTGCACCGTGAGCGTGCCGATCGCGATGATCGAGGCCTGGAAGCCCATCGGCAGGCCGACCCGAAGATGCTCGCGGATCTCGGCGCGCGACACCCGCCAGTCGGCGCGGCGCAGGTGCAGCACCGGCACCCGCCGCCGCACGAACTCGAGGCACAGGGCGACCGAGACCGCCTGCGCGACGACCGTCGCCCAGGCCGCGCCCGCGACGCCCCAGCCCAGCACTCCGACCATGAGCAGCACGAGCCCGACGTTGAGCGCGCACGACAGCGCGAGGAAGACGAGCGGCGTGCGCGAGTCGCCGATCGCGCGGATGATCGCCGACAGGTAGTTGAAGAACATCACGGCGGATGCCCCGAGGAAGCTGATCTGCGTGAAGACCGTCGCCTCCGGCAGCAGTTCGTCGGGCGTCTGCAGGAGCTGCAGCGCCGGCCCGGCGATCAGCGGGGCGCCGATCGTCAGCACGACGCTCATCGCGCCGGTGAGGATGGTGCCCGTGGCGACGGAGCGTCGCACGCCCTCGTGGTCGCGCGCGCCGAACGCCTGCGCGGTCGGGATCGCGAAGCCGGAGGTCACGCCCCAGGCGAAGCCGAGCAGCAGGAACAGCAGCGAGCCGGTCGCGCCGACCGCCGCGAGCGAGTCGATGCCCAGGTGACGGCCGACGACGATCGCGTCGACCACCTGGTACAGCTGCTGCACGACGTTGCCCACGAGCAGGGGCACCGCGAAGACGAGGATGACGCGCCAGGGCGCGCCGGTGGTGAGGGTTCTGGCCATGGGCTCTCGAGGGGGAAGGCGGCGCGGGCGCCGGGTGTGCACGTCGACAGCAGTTTATCGAAACGATTCGACTGCCTGGAGCGAACCGCGACCACCAGCACCGCACCCTCGCGCGCCCCAGCGCCTGCACGGCGAACTCGGCCGGTCCCCAGCGCATGGGGTCACGGTGCCAGCGCGGCCGCTCAGGAGTCCCAGATCGGACCGAACGCGGGCACCCCGCGTCGCTCCATCTCGCCGACGATGCGGGCCGTGACCGGCCGGTTCGAGACGATGATGACCGCGTCGGCCCCCGAGTCGTCGAAGGCCTGCATCGTGAGGGCGAGCACATCGGGCTTGCCCTGCGCGGTGGTGTTCCAGATGACGGCCTGCGGCTGCGCCTGCTCCACCTCGTCGACGAGTCCGTCGCCGTAGGTCGCGCGCGGGTCCCGGGTGACCCAGACGAGCCGGGCGCCCTGCGTGTCGGTGAGCAGGTGGCCGAGCGCCGGCCCGATGCCGCTGCCGGTCGTGACGTAGAGCACCCGGTTGAAGAGGCGCTTCGCGTTCGCGACGCCGACGGTCGGGATGCCGCGCACCCACACGTGCGTCGGCGGGTGGTCGATGAAATCGGCCGTCCACCCGCCGGCCCGCGAGACCACCATGCGGTAGCCGTGCTCGCCCTCGGCCGCCGGGACGCACGCGAAGGGGTGCCAGCCGAACCACGGGTTGCGGCTGATCGCCCGCGTGGTGCCGACCGGCGGCGTCGTGCCGCTCGTGATGCGCACGATGGCGGCGTGGTCGCTCGGGCGCTCGACCGAGATCGGCACCTTGCGCAGCAGCAGCCACGGCCACACGGCGAGCGCGGTCGAGAGCACCAGCATCCAGAACAGGGGAGAGGTCGCGAGGGCCTCGCCGAAGGTGCGCTCGGGCACCTGCAGCCGGGCGAGCAGCAGCGCGTTGACCCAGCCGAGCAGCAGCACGGTCCAGGCGCCGAAGCGATGGGATGCCTCGAACAGGTCGTGGTGCTTCGTGCGGATGCCGGGCGCGGCCAGCGCGCAGATCGTGAGCAGCACCACGACCACCACCAGGGCGACGGCGGCGCTGAGGTCGTCGATGCCGGGCTCGCCGTCGAGCCAGGCGGGGGCCAGCAGGGCGACGTAGAGGACGTACCAGAGCGTGCCGGCGAGCGCCCCGCCGATGTGCGCGCCCCCGATGTGGTAGTACTGCGCGAGCGTCCACCGCACCTTGAGCGGCCAGCTCGTCGACGGCCGCGTGGCCACCCACGAGACGAAATTGACGAGCCAGTGCTGGCGCGGCAGCACGGCGAACAGCAGGTTGACCTGCGAGATCGCGAGGATCACCTGCAGGTTCTTCGCGTGCGGCTGCCACCAGTCGGCGGCCACGCCGATGCCGAAGATCACGACGTTGATCGCGAGCACGCCGACCATCAGCACCACGTAGGGCATCAGGCGCTTGCGCCCGCGCGGCTTCGCCTGAACCTCGGTGGATGCCTCGACGGCCATGTCGCTCCTCCGCGCCTGTCCTGTGGACCGCCGCCGCTTCGCCGGCACGCGGGCTCGGGCCGAGCGTAGCGCCGCGC
>JBDIAF010000316.1:0-3181 GCA_039812245.1 Agromyces sp.
GCCTGCCGAACGTCGCCACGCGCGACGCCGTGCGCGCCGACCTCGACCGCTGGGCGGCCGGCACGGCGACCGCTGCGGACTACTCCGCCTCACTCGAGCGCAGCCGCGGCCACGCCGCGACCCTGCTCGGCACCACGCCCGAGCGCATCGCCACGGGCTCGCAGGTCTCGGTGTTCACCGCCCTCGCGGCCGCCTCTGCCCCCGCGGGCGCCGAGGTGCTCTGCGTCGACGGCGACTTCTCGTCGATGGTCGCGCCGTTCCTCGCCCGCTGCGAGCTGCGGGTGCGGCACGTCCCCCTCGACGCCCTCGCCGACGCCGTCGGGCCGCAGACCTGGCTCGTCGCGTACTCGCTCGTGCAGTCGGCGACCGGCGAGCTCGCCGATGAGGCATCCATCGGCCGTGCCGCGCGCGCCGCCGGCGCACTCGTCATGGTCGACACCACCCAGGCGACCGGCTGGCTGCCCACCGACGGGCTCGACGCCGACGTCGTCGTCTGCCACGCCTACAAGTGGCTGTCCGCGCCGCGCGGCGCCGCGTTCGCCGCGTTCTCCGATCGCGCGTTCGCCGAGCTCGTGCCGATCACGGCCGGCTGGTACTCGGGGGCCGATCCGTGGGCGAGCTGCTACGGCCCCGGGCTGCACCTCTCGGCCGACGCGAGCCGCTTCGACGTCTCCCCCGCGTGGCACGCCTGGGCGGGCGCCGAGCCCGCGCTCGCCTTCGCCGCCGGTCTCGACCTCGAGTCCGTCAGGGCGCACGACGTCGGGCTCGCGAACGCCTTCCGAGCGAGGCTCGGGCTCGAGGCATCCGAATCGGCGATCGTCACCTGGCCAGACGAGACGGGCTGCGAGCTCGCCGCGCTCACCGCCGCGGGCGTCGTCGCGTCGGGGCGCGCTGGGCGCGCCCGCGTGGCCTTCCACCTCTGGAACGACGAGGCCGACGTCGCGCTCGCGGCCGACGCGCTCGAGCGTCGACCCGCTCCGCTCATCGTGCGCTGACGCCGGCGGCTGCGCTCAGCCGGGCTCGCGCTCAGCCGAGCTCGTCGATCAGCCGAGCTCGTCGATCAGCCGAGCTCGTCGATCAGCCCGTCGCGCTCGAGCCGCTCGCGCGTCGCGAGGGTCTCGAGCGCCGACCCCGATCCGCCCGCGAGGCGACGGCGGATCGAGGCGGCGATGCGCCGGGCCTGGGTCTTCGCCCGTTCGGCGACGGGCCCGGCGAACTGCGCGTCGACGTTCGCATCCCAGAGGGCGAGCCAGCGCTCGAAGTCCTCGGCGCCGAGCGGATGCCTCGCGTCGAGCGCCGCGTGCAGGGCGAACGGGTTGCGGCGATACGTCGCCGCCTGGAACAGCACCGTCTCCCAGAAGTCGCACATGATCGGCAGGTGGTGGGCGAGGTCCATCCGCGCGACCTCGGTGAAGATCGGCCCGATCCGGGGGTCGTCGAAGGCGCGGAGGTAGAACGACTCGACCAGGCGCGCCACATCGGCCCGGTCGGCGAGGTCGCGGCGCTCCATCGCGGCCTCGACTACACCGCCCGGCGCACGGGGTTCGCGAGGGTGCCGAGGCCGGGCACCGTGACCTCGACGGTGTCGCCCGCCACGATGGGGCCGACCCCGGCGGGGGTGCCGGTGAGGATGACGTCGCCGGGCAGCAGCGTGAACACGCTCGAGGCGTAGGCGACGATCTCGGCCACCGAGTGGACCATGTCGGCGAAGTCCCCCTGCTGACGGCGCTCGCCGTTGACGCTCGTCTCGATCGAGCCGGCCGCGAGGTCGAGCTCGGTGTCGACCACGGGCCCGAGCGGGCAGAAGGTGTCGAAGCTCTTCGCTCGGGTCCACTGCCCGTCACGACGCTGCAGGTCGCGTGCGGTGACGTCGTTGGCGATCGTGTAACCGAAGACGACCTCGTCGGCGTCCTCGACGGCGACGTGCTTGGCGACGCGGCCGATGATCACCGCGAGCTCGCCCTCGTGCTCGACCTGCTCGCTCTGCTTCGGCAGCACGATGTCGTCGCCCGGGCCGATGATCGAGGTGTTCGGCTTCAGGAAGAGCAGCGGCTCGGCCGGGGCCTCGCCGCCCATCTCGGCCGCGTGGTCGCGGTAGTTCTTGCCCACCGCGACGATCTTCGACCGCGGGATGACCGGCGCGAGCAGCTTCGCCTCGGCGACCGGCACGCGCTCGCCCGTGGGGTCGTAGCCCGCGAACAGCGGGTCGGACTTCAGCACGACGAACTCCTGCTCCTCCTCGTCGAGGACGCCGTAGGACATGCTCTCACCGTGGCTGAACCGCGCGATCTTCATGCGTGCAAGCCTAGCCGCGCGGGCCCTCCGCCGAGGCGGCCGGCCCGTCGGCGATGAGGCGCTTGCCGAGGCTCACGGCGTCGTCGACGACGTACCCGAGCCGTGCGTAGAACGCGAGCACCTCGGCGTTCGTCGAACGCACCTGCAGGTTGAGCTTCGGGCAGGCCCGCGCGAGCAGCAGGCGCTCGGCCTCGGCCATGAGCGCCCGCCCCAGCCCGCCGCCGCGCAGCGCCGCATCGACGGCGAGGTAGTTGACCCAGCCGCGGTGGCCCTCGTACCCGACCATCGCGGTGCCGACGACGGTGCCGTCGGAGCCGTCGTCGGCGGCCTCTGCCACGAGGAACAGCTCGGGCTGCACCGCGAGCTTCCGCTCGATGTCGAGGTACGGGTCGTTCCACGGCTTCACGAGCCCCGAGTCGCGCCACAGCGCGACGACGGCCTCGGTGTCCGCGACGGCGAACGGCCGGATCGAGATCGATCCGGCCGTCGCCTCGCTGGTCTGCGAATCGGTCATGCGGCGATCACGCGTCGAGCCGCACCATCCAGCCGTGGCGGTCGTCGACACGGCCGTACTGGATGCCCGTGAGCTCGTCGCGCAGCGACAGCGCGAGCTCGGCCGCGGCGTCGCCCTCGTGGACGATCTCGAAGTCCTCCGCCAGCAGCTTGCCGATCGGCACGACCACGGCGGCCGTGCCGCAGGCGAAGGCGCCCACGATCTCGCCCGACGCGGCGCCCTCGCGCCACTCGTCGATCGAGATCTTGCGCTCCTCGACCACGAGGCCGCGGTCGCGCGCGAGCTGCAGGATCGAGTCGCGCGTGATGCCCTCGAGGATCGAGTCGGACTCAGGGGTGAGCAGGCGCCCGTCGCGCGTGACGAGCACGACGT
>JBDIAF010000317.1:0-3177 GCA_039812245.1 Agromyces sp.
GCCGGCGCTCAGTCCTCGTGCGCGGCCGGCGCCGTGTCGGTGACCGGGTCGGTCACCGGCTCACCACGATACAGGCTCTCGAAGGTCGAGAGCGTGCGCTGGATGTCGTGCGCCGCGATGAGCCGGATCGACTCCTCCTTCATGCGGCGGTACTCCTCGGGCGAGGCCTCGAGCACCGTGCGGAGCTTCGCCGCGAGGTCTTCGGGGTTCGACGGCTCGAAGAGGTAGCCGTTCTCGCCGTCGTGCACGAGGTGCGGCAGCGCCATGGCGTTCGCGGCGACGACGGGCAGCGCCGACGCCATCGCCTCCATGGTGACGATCGACTGCAGCTCGGCGATCGAGGGCATCGCCAGCACGCTGGCGCGGTGGTAGGCGTCGCGCAGCTGCTCGTCGGTGACTCGCCCGGTGAAAGTGACGCGGTCGGCGATGCCGAGCTCGGCGGCGAGGTGCTGCAGGTTCTTCAACTGGTCGCCGCCGCCGACGATCTCGAGCTTCGCGTCGAGCTCGGCGGGCAGCAGGGTGGCGGCGCGCAGCAGCACGTCGATCTGCTTCTCACCCGTGACGCGACCGACGAACACGATGCGGTTCTCGGTGCGGGGCTCCCAGTTCGGCGAGTACTTGTGCGCGTCGATGCCGCACGAGATGGCGTGCACGCCCGACAGCCCGGTGTAGCGCTCGAGGAACTCGGCGGCGCGACGAGTCGGCGTCGTCACCGACTCCGCCCGGCTGAAGGTCCGGCGGGCCGCCTTCCACGCGAGTCCGACGGCCCATTCCTGCCAGGCCTTCGGGATCATCGTGAACTCGAGCATGTTCTCGGGCATGAAGTGGTTGGTGCCCACGATCCGGATGCCGCGCTTCTCGGCCTCGACCGAGAGGCCGCGGCCGACGACGATGTGCGACTGGAAGTGCACCACGTCGGGCTTCACCTCGTCGAGGATGCGGGCCGAGTTCTGCTTGATGCGCCAGGGCAGCGCGAAGCGCAGCCAGTCGTGCGGATACCACCGCCAGCTGTGGAGGCGGTGCGCGGTCATCTCCTGACCTTCGTGCACCTCCTTCCACGTGCCGTGCTTGCGGCTCGCGGCGGGCGCGACGACGTGCACCTCGTGGCCGCGTTCGACGAGCCCGGCGGCGAGGCGCTCGGCGAAGCGGGCCGCGCCGTTGACGTCGGGGGCGAACGTGTCCGCGCCGATCAGGATGCGGAGCGGTCGCTTCTGAGCCGTCCCGCCGCCGGCGATCGCCGTATCGGAAGAATCTGACACGTGGGAGGTTCCTCACAGTTCGAGCATCGGGACGGATCGTCCCCCGGGGGCGCGCGCACAGGGTCAGGCGCGACTGCAACCGACCCTAGTCTACGCGGCGCGCGCCCGGCGGCGTGTCGCGGGCATGTCATCCGAGCGGATGACGCCGCTCACAGCCGGGTCTGCGGATGGTTGCGCGCGAGCATGAAGACGCCCCACACGGCGACCGCGCCCGCCACGATGAACACCGGGATCGCCCAGATCGGCGCCTGCGAGGCCTCGCCGAGCACGACGATGCCGATCACCACCGCGACCATCGGATCGACGACCGTGAGCCCCGCGATCACGAGGTCGGGCGGGCCGGAGGCGTAGGCGTTCTGCACGAAGTACGCCCCGAGACCGGTGGCGGCGAGCAGAGCGACGACGCAGAGCGCGGTCAGCCAGTCGAAGTCGCCCTGCTGGATGCGCCCGAGCACGACCTTCGCGAGGGTGGCGACGAAGCCGTAGAGCACGCCGGCCACGATCACGTAGAAGATCGCGCGGATGCTCTTGCGGAAGACGACGAACGCGAGGCCGGCGAGCACGAGCACCACCGCGAGGACCGCGAGGATCACGTACAGCTGCAGGTCGGTGACCGGCTTGTCGACCGCGGTGAAGGCCGCGACGCCGACAAAGAGGAAGACGCCGCCCACGCAGAGCGCGATCGCCGTGATCGTCTTGCCGTTGAGCCTCACGTGGTTCATCTTCGAATTCACGATGGAGGTGATCACGAGCGCGATCGCCCCGAGCGGTTGCACCACGATGAGCGGCGCGAAGTAGAGGCTCGAGAGCTGGAAGACGATCGCGAGACCGAGCATGAGCGTGCCGAGCACCCACGAGGGTCGCGCGAGCAGCAGGCCGAGCTGCTTGAGGCTCAGGCCCTTGCCGAGCGTGTCGCTCGTGTGCGACTCGACCTTGACCACCCCGCGGTGCTGGAACTGCGCCCCGAGGGAGAGGAACACCGCGCCGGCGAGGGCGAGCGGAATGCCGATGAACTGCTGAGGGTCGAGGGCGATCTGCTCGGTGAGTTCGCTCAGGTCCGGATCCACGCCCTCGACCCTACCTGTTCGCACCTCGATATCCTTGGCGAATGGCCGTGCTCCCCATTCGCATCACCGGCGACCCGGTGCTCCACTCCCCCGCCCGCCCCGTCGAGACCATCGACGACGAGATCCGCACCCTGGTCGCGGACATGTTCGAGACCATGGACCGGGCGCCGGGAGTCGGACTGGCCGCGCCGCAGGTCGGGGTGGGGCTGCGCCTGTTCACGTACGGCTGGACCGACGAGGAGGACACCCGGTGGCGCGGTGTCGCCATCAACCCCGAGCTGCTCGTCTCTCCCCCGCCGCCCGGCGAGCCCGACCTCGACGAGGAGTCCGAGGGCTGCCTCTCGTTCCCGGGCGAGCGGTTCGGGCTGCGCCGAGCCGAGCGCGCCGTGCTGCGGGCGACCGACCTCGACGGCGAGCCGTTCGAGATCGACGCGCACGGCTGGCTCGCGCGCATCTTCCAGCACGAGTACGACCATCTCGACGGCATCCTCTACACCGACCGCCTCTCGCACCCCGATCGCAAGCTGGTCGCGAAGATCACGAAGAAGCTCGGCTGGGGCCGCCCCGGCGCAGCCTGGACCCCGGGGGTCGACGACCTCGAGGGCTGACGTCGACACGACACGGATGCCTCGCGGGCGCGCCGCCGCGAGGCATCCGACCTACCCCGCCGACCCCGCCGAACGGCGTCAGACGAAGGCGCGGATCGCCGCGGCGGTGGCGGCCGCGCCGACGACCGCGACGATGAACGGCGCCCGCACCGCGTAGAGCGCGGCGGCCACGATCACCGCCGGCACGCGGGCGTCGACGACGACCGCCTGACCGACGCCCAGCGTCTGCACGACGATGAGGGC
>JBDIAF010000318.1:0-3175 GCA_039812245.1 Agromyces sp.
CGCGCGCCCCGGTGTCGCAGCGGGTCCGGCGCTGGCGCGAGCTGGCCCGCCGGCTCGCGGCGCTGTGGCGGCGCTCGCTGCAGTTCCGCACGGTGCTGATCACGCTCGCCCTGTCGGGCCTCGCCATCCTCGTCATCGGCCTCTACATCAGCTTCAGCGTCGCCTCGAGCCTGTTCCAGACGCAGCTCGACCAGGTGCTCGCCTCGTCGAACAACGCCACCGCGGCGGCGCAGCGCATCCTGAACTCGTCGGACGCGACCGACGCGGCCGCGATGCAGAATCTCATGGACACGACCGTGAAGAGCGTGAACGAGAGCTCGGGGTCCTCGCTCATCGGCGTCTACCGCGCGCCCGATCAGGATGCCTCGCCCAACGCGCCGCTCGGCAGCGTCGCGCCCGGGCTCGCCGACGTGCTCACCCCCGAGCTGCGCGAGCGCGTGCAGCAGAATCCCGGCGGGCAGTTCTGGCAGTCGGTCGCGCTCGACGACGGAGAGGGCGCCACCTCGCCCGGCGTGGTGGTCGGCTCGGACCTGCAGGTGCCGGGGGCCGGTCGCTACGAGCTGTACATCGGCTACGACTTCGCCGACGCCCAGCAGACCCTCGACCAGATGCAGACGACCGGCATCATCGGCGCGATCGCGCTGCTCGTGCTGCTCGCGGTCATCACGCTGCTCGTCGTGCGCTGGGTGATCGAGCCGATCCGCACGGCGGCGACCACGAGCCGCCGGCTCGCCGCGGGCGACCTCGGCGTGCGGATGCCCGAGAAGGGCGAGGACGAGCTGGCCACGCTCGCCGCGAGCTTCAACGGCATGGCCGACAGCCTGCAGGCGCGCATCCGCGAGCTCGCCGAGCTCTCGGTGGTGCAGCAGCGCTTCGTCTCGGACGTCTCGCACGAGCTGCGCACCCCGCTCACGACCATCCGCCTCGCCGGCGACGTGCTGTACGGGCAGCGCGACGACTTCGCGGGTCCGACGAGCCGCACGGTCGAGCTGCTGCACACGCAGACCGACCGGTTCGAGCAGCTGCTCGCCGACCTGCTCGAGATCAGCCGCTACGACGCGGGCTCGGTCGAGCTCGCCACCGAGCCGACGAACCTCGTGCACCTCGCGGGCGACGCGATCGAGTCGATGCGCGAGCTCGCCGAGGGCCGCGGCAGCGAGCTGCGCCTCGACGCGCCCGGCGGCCACCTCGACGCGGAGGTCGACCCGCGCCGCATCCGCCGCATCGTGCGGAACCTGCTCGGCAACGCGATCGAGCACGGCGAGGGGCGGCCGATCGTGGTCGCCGTCGACTCAAACAGCTCTGCGGTGGCGCTCAGTGTGCGCGACTACGGTCTCGGCATGACCGAGGAGGAGCAGGCGCACGTGTTCGACCGGTTCTGGCGCGCCGATCCGAGCCGCACCCGCACCATCGGCGGCACCGGCCTCGGGCTCGCGATCTCGCTCGAGGACGCCGTCGCGCACGGCGGAGCGCTCGAGCTGTGGTCGCGGCCTGGCGTCGGCACGGTGTTCCGCCTGGTGGTGCCCCGCGTGCGCGGCGGCCGGATCCAGGAGGCGCCCCTGCCGCTCGCGCCCGACGACCCCGAGGCCAGGGGCCCCGGCGAGCGGGGAGCGGTCACGACGGACACGCGGAGCCTCGGCGCGATCGCCCCCGACGCAGAAGGAGGCCCGCATGCGTAGGCGTCTCGCCGCGGCGACGGCCGCTCTGCTCGCGCTCCTCCTCGCCGGCTGCGCCTCGATCCCGAGCTCGGGCGGCGTGAACGCCGGCAGCCCGGGCACGGGCGACGAGGCGCTCGACCTCGACCTGCAGGCGCCGGGGCCGGTCGACGGCGCCACGCAGGAGGACATCCTGCGCGGCTTCATCAACGCCGCGACGAGTCCGCGCGGCAACTACGCCGTGGCGCGGCAGTACCTCGCGCCCGGCTTCGACGAGGAGTGGCAGCCCTCGGCCGGCGCCACCATCGACCGCTTCGCCGAACGCGAGACCGAGCGGGTCGACGCGACGAGCCTGCGCATCGACGCCGTGCCTGCGGCGGAGCTCGGCGAGTCGGGGCAGTACCGCCTCGCCGAGTCGCAGGCGCCGCTCGCCCTGCCCTACCACTTCGTCGAGGTCGACGGCGAGTGGCGCATCGACCAGGCCCCGCCCGGCATCCTCATGGACGAGTCGAACTTCGTCCGCGTCTACCGCACGCACCCCGTCTACTTCTACGACCCGAGCTACCGCTACGCCGTGCCCGACGTGCGCTGGTTCGCCGGTCGCGAGTCGCTGCAGACGAGCATCGTGCGGGCGCTGCTGGCCGGGCCGGCCGACTGGCTGGAGCCCGGCGTCGTCTCGGCCTTCCCCGAGGGGGTCTCGCTCGACCCCGATGCGGTGCCGATCGACGGAGGCGTCGCGAGCGTCTCGCTCGAGGGCGTGCCGGCGAGCGACGAGCTCACGGTGCAGCGCATGCGCTTCCAACTCGAGCAGAGCCTCGACAGCGTGCGCGACGTGCGCGGCGTCGCGCTCTCGCTCGACGGCACCGCGCAGAACGACGAGCTCGTCTTCAGCGCCGAGACCGACCCGAAGACCGACCCCAGGGCGGTCGTCTTCGACGGTTCGGCGTTCGGCCGCCTCTCGGTGGACGGGCAGTCGATCGAGCCGATCGAGGGCCTCTCCGACCAGGTCGCCGCCCTGCAGCCGACGGCCGCCGCGCTCGCCCACGACGAGCGCTCGGCGGCGGTGCGATCGGCCGAGGGGGTGTACCTCGTCCGGGCGGGCGAGGAGCAGGTGCGAGTGGATGCGCGACCCGGGCTCGTCGCGCCGGCGATCGACGGCGCCGGGTACGTCTGGACGGTGCCGGCCGACGCGCCGGGCGCGCTCGTCGCCACCGGGGACGGCGCGCAGATCCCGCTCGCCCCGCCCTGGAACGCGTCGAGCATCGCCGCCCTCGAGGTCTCGGCCGACGGCACGCGACTCGTCGCGCTGCTCGACGACGGCGGCCGGGCGCGCTTCGTCGCGGTCGCGATCGCGCGCGACGCCGACGGCGTGGCGCAGGCGCTCGGCGCGGCGCCGCTCGTCCTGTCCGACGAACCGGGCACGGCCGCCGACGTGACCTGGATCGACTCCAGCACCGCCGCGTCGCTGACCGTCGGCGGCGACGGCACCACACGCCTGGTCACGCAGGCCCTCGGCGCCC
>JBDIAF010000319.1:0-3170 GCA_039812245.1 Agromyces sp.
TCGCGCGGGCGGGTCCCTTCGGGCTCGGGGCTCGGCAGCCTCGCCGGGCTCGGCGTCGCCGGCCCGATCGCCCGCACGGTCGCCGACGCCGCGCTGCTGCTCGACGGCATGGTCGCGCCCGGAGCGTATCCGGCCGAGCACCCCTTCGCGGTGCGCGCACCCGGCGGCGACGGGCCGTTCCTCGGCGCCGCGATCCGCGGCGAGGGCCGTTACCAGCTCGCGGTCATGACCGATTCGCCGTGGGACGACTTCACCGACGTCTCGGTCGGTCACGAGGCGCGCGCGGCGCTCGACCGCGCGATCGAGCTCGCCGATCGGCTCGGCCACGGCCTCGAGGCGCTCGCCCCGGCGCCGGAGCCGGGTTACGCCGAGGCGTTCCGCGCGGTCTGGCAGGCCGGGGCCGCGTCGATCCCGGTCGACGGCGCCGCGGAGGCGCTGCTGGAGCCGCTGACGCGGTGGCTCGTCGAGCGCGGGCGGGCGCTGCCGGCCCGCGCCCTCGTCGAGGCCCTCGCCTGGCTCGGCGAGTTCGAGCAGCGCACGATCCGGCGCTTCGCGCCGTTCGACGCGGTGCTGACCCCCGCCCTCGCGATGACGCCGCGGCCGGTCGGCTGGTACGACTCGGTCGACGGCGAGCGCAACTTCGCCCAGCAGGTCGCGTTCACCCCGTTCACCTCGTTCGTGAACGTCGCCGGGCTGCCGGCGATCACGGTGCCCGTCGCCTTCGACGGCTCGGGTCATCCGGTCGGGGTGCAGCTCATCGGGCGGCCCGGGGGAGAGGCGACCCTGCTCTCGATCGCCGCGCAGTTCGAGCGGCGCGCGGGCGTCGTGGGGGCCAGGCCGCCGGTGTGGTGAGCGCTCGGCGTCGTCATCGAGCGTGCGACGGTTTCCGGCGCAGCCGCGTCTGTGTCAGACTTAGGTAATGCTTACCTCACTCGAGGCTGAGGCCGCCGAGACCGCGACCGAGCCCCGCCCGGCGTACCGCAGCTACCGCGCGGTCGTGTCGCGCGTCGAACGGCTCACGCCCTGCTTCACCCGGGTGACGTTCACCGGCGACGAGCTCGTCGACTTCGGCACGGCCGGCCTCGACCAGCGGGTGAAGATCGTGCTGCCCCTGGCCGGCAGCGGCTTCGCCCACTTCCCCGACGGCGTCGACTGGTACCCGGCCTGGCGGCAGCTGCCCGCCGAGCAGCGCAACCCGTTCCGCACGTACACGGTGCGCGCGGTCCGACCCGCTTCCCGCGAGGTCGACATCGACTTCGCCCTCCATGGCGATCTCGGGCCCGCGTCGGCCTGGGCTGCGGGGGCGCGGCCGGGCGACGAACTGGTCCTCATCGGGCCCGACGAGCGCAGTCCCGACCGCGCGGTGGGCATCGACTTCCGTCCGGGCGACGTCGACACGGTGCTGCTCGCCGGCGACGAGACCGCGGCGCCGGCGATCTGCGCGATCCTCGAGCAGCTCCCCGCCGACGCCTCGGGCATCGCCATCGTCGAGGTCCCGACGATCGAGGACGTCCTCCCGGTCCGCGCCCCGGCCGGGGTCGAGGTGCGATTCCTCGCCCGCGGTGGGGCGGTGCACGGCGAGCGCCTCGTCGCCGCAGTGCGCGACTGGGTGGTGCGCAGCTGCCGCTCGAACCTCGACGGCGCCTGCGAGGCGAGCGTCGACGGGGCGTGCGTCGCGAACGTCGCGGTGCGCCTCACCGACCCCGCCGAGGCCGCCCGGGCGCTCGCCGCGGCCGAGCTCGCCGACGGCGAGGACGTGCCCCTGTGGGACGTCCCCGAGGGGCGCAGCCTCGACGGCGGCTGCTACGCGTGGCTGGCCGGCGAGGCATCCGTCATCACGGCCCTTCGCCGCTTCCTCGTGCGCGACGCCGGACTCGACCGGCGCCAGGTCGCGTTCATGGGCTACTGGCGCCGCGGGCGCGCCGAGCTCGAATGACCGTCGCGACCGAGGCGGCGAACGCGACCTCGACGAACGCCACCGACGCGGCGAACGCGACGGCCGCGATGGCCCGGTCGCGACGCCCGACGGTGCGCAACGGCCGGGCGCTCGCCGTGCTCGCCGTCTCGCTGCTCGTGCTCGTCGGCGCGGTGTGGGCGAGCCTCGCCCTCGGCGTCCGCGCGATCGATCCCGGGCAGGTGTGGCGGGCCGTGTTCTCGCCCGACACGGCCGACCCCGACCAGTTCGTCGTGCTGGCGCTGCGGGTGCCCCGCACGGTCATCGGGCTCGCCGCCGGCATCGCGCTCGGCCTCGCCGGCACGGTCATCCAGGGCGTCACCCGGAACCCCATCGCCGACCCCGGGCTGCTCGGCGTCAACGCGGGCGCCTCGCTGGCGGTCGTGCTCGGCATCTCGCTCGCCGGTCTCGCCGACCCGCTCGGGTACATCTGGCTGGCGTTCGGCGGCGCGGCCGCGGCGGCGGCCCTCGTGTTCTCGATCGGTCGGAGCGAGCCGGTGCGGCTCGCGCTCGTGGGCGCCGCCCTCACCGCGTTCATCACGCCGGTCATCGCGCTCGTGCTGCTCCGCGACACCGACGCGTTCAACCAGTACCGGTTCTGGGCGGTCGGCTCGCTGAGCGGCCGCGAGCTCTCGACCGTCGCGGCGCTGTGGCCGTTCATCGTGGTCGGCGGGGTGCTCGCCTTCGTGCTCGCGCACCGGCTGAACCTCCTGGCCCTGGGCGACGACGTCGCGAGCGCGCTCGGGCAGCGCGTCGGCGTGACCCGGGGCCTCGCGGCAGCCGCGATCGTGCTGCTCTGCGGCGCGGCGACCGCGCTCGCGGGCCCGATCGCCCTGGTCGGCCTCGTCGTGCCGCACGCGGCTCGCCGCCTCGTGGGCAGCGACTACCGCTGGATCATGCCGCTCTCGATGGTGCTCGGCCCGGTCATGCTGCTCGCGGCCGACGAGATCGGCCGGCTCGTCGTGCCGAACGCCGAGCTCGAGGCCGGCGTCGTGGCGGCGCTCCTGGGGGCGCCAGTGCTCATCGCCGTCGCGCGCAGTCGGAGGGTGGCCGGGCTCTGATGACGATGCAGGATGCCTCGCCGCGCCGTGGGCGCGCGGACGGCGCCGCCGCTGCGGCCGGTACCGCCGGGGCCGCAGTCGAGGGCGTCGCAGCCGACGACGTCGCGGTCGACGGCGCGGTCGTCGAGACGACCGCCGACGTGGCGGCCCGCGTC
>JBDIAF010000320.1:0-3159 GCA_039812245.1 Agromyces sp.
GGGGTCGGCGAGCCGCCAGATGCGCGTCGGCCCGTGCGACGACGACAGCGCGTTGCCCGGCCCGTAGCGGTCGACGAGGGTCACGCGGTGCCCGCGCTCGGCGAGTTCGGCCGCGGCGGGCAGGCCCCAGGCGCCCGCGCCGATCACGATGACATGCATGCATCCATCATCGCGTGGCGGGCGCGGGTGTTGCGCCTCGCGACCTCAGCGGTCGAAGCGGGCGCCCTCGGGGTTCGACTCCAGGGCGTAGAGGATCAGGACGATGATCCAGCCGACGAACGGGATGAGGCTCAGGAAGAAGAACCCGCCCGAGCGGTTGGTGTCGTGCAGGCGCCGCCAGATCAGCGCCAGCCAGGGGATGAAGGTCGCGAGCCCCCAGATCGACCACACGATGAAGACGAACACCGACACCCCGGTGAGCCCGAAGGAGCCCGTCGACGGGTCGTAGGCGTAGCCGCCGAAGAGCTGGATGAGCAGCGAGAAGACCGCGTTGATGACGGTGCTGGCGAGGAACCACCACCAGAACTCGCTGCGGCTCGCGCGGCCCGAGAAGGTGGCGTACTTCTTGAAGAAGCGCGAGAACGCCTGCCCGAAGGTGGCGCCGTAGAGCGGCTGGTCGAGTCGTGCCTCGGTCGTCGTACTGGTCATCGTCGTGCTCCTCGTAGGGGTGGAACAGTTCGTGGACCCGCGGCGGACGTACCCCGCGATTGCGGCGATCGTAGCGCGCGACGAACCGGAGGCTCAGGCCCCAGTGCGAGGGACGCCGGTCGAATCGGACACGCGCCCGACACCTGCCGTTCAGCATCGGGACCCGTTCGCGTCACGCGCGCCCGGTCGAGTGGGCAGGACCCGCAGACCCGAGCCGTCAGGAGCGCCCAGTGCCCAGTCCCCGTCCATCCCGTGCGACCCGGCGCCTGCCCGTGCTGCTCGCGGCGACCGCCGTCGCCGCCTCGGGCCTCGCGCTCGCCGCCGCCCCTGGCGTCGCCCCCGCCGCGCAGGCCGCCGCGCCCGGCGTCGTCGTCGGCGAGATCCTCGACGACGACCTCGGCGGCGCCGCCGACGCGATCGAGCTCTACAACGGCTCGACCGACCCGGTCGACGTCACCGGCTGGAAGGTGCAGGACGACGCCCGCGACGCCCTGAAGACCGGAACGATCGATGCGCCCACCGTGATCGCCCCGGGCGCGTTCCTCGTGCTGACCAAGGACGGCACGCCCGGCTTCCCGTTCGGCCTCGGCAAGGGCGACGAGGTCGTGCTGTTCGACGCGGCCGGCACCGAGGTCGACGCCTACGCTTACGCCGCCGGCGCACCGCTCGGCGACTGGTCGCGCTGCGCCGACGGCGGCGAGTGGGCCCACGCCACCGCCGTGACCCTCGGCGCGCCCAACGACTGCACCCCCGTGGTGACGCCGGTCGAGCCCGGCAGCGTGCTGCTCAACGAGATCGACTCCGGCCCCGCCGACTGGATCGAGCTCATCAACCCCGGCGACGAGGCCCTCGCGCTCGGCGGCTACGAGCTGCGCGACAACTCCGACGACCACCGCTGGTTCTTCGCGGCCGGCACCGAGATCGCCGCCGGCGCACGGCTCGTCGTCGAGGCATCCACCGTCGGGGTCGGCACGGGCGGCGCGCCGCTCGCCTTCCAGGACGCGATCGGCATCGGCGGCGCCGACTCGATCCGCCTGTTCGCCCCCGACGCGACCCTGCTCGACGAGTACTCGTGGGCGAACCACCCGGCGATCGACGGCAGCGAGGCGGCCGCGAGCTGGGCGCGCTGCCCCGACGCGACCGGCCCCTGGAGCCTCGCGCGCGTGACGCCCGGCGCGGCCAACGACTGCGTGCTGCCGAAGGTCGAGATCACCGAGGTCGAGTCCAACGGCGACGCGACCGACTGGGTCGAGGTCGTGAACGCCGGCACCGAGCCGGTCGACCTCACCGGCTGGACCGTGATGGACAACGACCCCGTGGGCCACGCCGCCGACGTGACCCCCGTCGCCGCCGGCACCCTGCTCGCCCCGGGCGCGTACTTCGTCTTCGACGGCGGCTCGCACTTCGGCTTCGGCCTCGGCGCGGCCGACGTCGCGACCGTGCGCAACGCCGCGGGCCTCACCGTCGCCGAGTTCGCCTGGACGGCGCACGCGGCCGGCACCTGGGCGCGCTGCGGCGACGCCTTCGTCGACGCGGCCGTCGCGACGCAGGGCGCTGCGCTCGGCTGCGGCGGCGACGGCGGCGAGACGCCCGGCGAGACCGACGCCGAGGCGTGGCCCGGCTCCGCCGAGGTGCGCGCGCTCGACGAGGCGCCCATGTTCCTCGAGGACTCGTCGGGCCTCGACGCGCAGGCGACCCCCGAGGGCGTCTTCCTGTGGGCCGTCGACAACGGCACCGGCCGGTTCTGGAAGCTGCGCGTCGAGGCATCCGGCGCCGTCGCCTTCGCCGAGGGCTGGGAGGCCGGCAAGCGCGCCCGATTCCAGCGCGACGCCGACGACCCCGCCGCGAAGGGCCCCGACACCGAGGGCATCACGGTCGACGCCGACGGCATGGTCTACCTCGCCTCCGAGCGCGACAACGGGAACAAGGGCGTCAACCAGAACACGGTGCTCGCCGTCGACCCCGACGCGCCCGGCCCCGACGTCGTCGCCTCGCAGGAGTGGGACCTCACCGCATCGCTGCCGCAGGTCGCGGCCAACACGGGCATCGAGGCCGTCGAATGGGTGTCGGATGCCTCGCTGCAGGGGCTGCTCGTCGACCAGAGCACGGGCGCGGGCTACGACCCCGCCGACTACCCGGGCCACGGCGACGGCCTGTTCTTCGTCGCCCTCGAGGACAACGGCTTCGTCTACGCCTACGCGCTCGGCGCCGACGGCGGGATCGCCCAGGTCGCCGCGATCGACCCCGGCATGGGCGGCGTCATGGCGCTCGACTACGACACCGTGCTCGGCGAGCTGTGGGCCGTGTGCGACAACGGCTGCGACGGCGAGGCGGCGCGCATCGCCTTCACCGGCGGCGAGCCGGTCGTGCGGCACTTCGCCCGCCCGGCCGGCATGCCGAACACCAACAACGAGGGCTTCGCGACGGCCCCCGCGGTGCTGAGCACGCCGGTCGCCACGACGGATGCCCCGGCCGACGCCGCCGCGCTCGCGGCTTCGCCCGCCGCCCCGG
>JBDIAF010000321.1:0-3156 GCA_039812245.1 Agromyces sp.
CGTGCGCACGGACGCCGGGCGGCCGCGATCGCCCGCCGCGCGCTCCACGAGCCGTGCGCCGATCTCGTACATGAGCTCCACGTCGACGCCCGCGTCGACCTTGAGCGCCGCGTCGTGCCGCCAGGTGGCGATCTCGTCGTCGAAGCCCGTCACGTGCCACGTCCAGCGTCCGACCTCGTCGAGCCGGAGCCGCGCCTCCCAACGATCGGTTCCGGCCCCCAGTGCCGTCATGCGCCGCACGTGGCGCGCACCGCTCGGGGCCGTCGCGACCAGCAGTGCCCCGACGAGGTCGTGGCCCTCCCGGAAGACCGTGGCGCGGAACGGCACGACCTCGCCCTCGTAGGCCTTCGGATGCCAGCGCGGGTCTGGCGCGGCCGGAGTGAGCCCGGTCACGGGGATGCGGTCGGCTGCGAGGCTGGACGTCACGTCTCGAACGCTACCGCAGGCGTCGCGCCGCCGCCTCGGGTTCGGACCGCGTGGGCCGCGGTTCATGCGATGGACACATCCGGCTCCTAGTCTGGGGGAGTGAAGTCGATCCGGAAGTTCACCGTCCGAGCCGTCGTCCCCGCCCGCCTCGGCGCCCTCGAGGAGCTCGCGGCCAACCTGCGATGGTCGTGGCACGAGCCGACGCGTCGCGTGTTCGCGCACATCGACCCCGAGACGTGGGCTCGCTCGGAGCACGACCCGGTGACCTTCCTCGGCGAGGTCGATCCGGCGAGGCTCGACGCCCTCGCCGCCGACGACGAGTACGTGGCGTGGGCCGAGCGCGAGCGCGACGCGCTGCGCACCTACCTCGAGGAACCGCGCTGGTACCAGCACCTCGAGGGCGAGCGCCCGGGGCTCGTCGCGTACTTCTCGCCCGAGTACGGCATCGCCGCGGCCCTGCCGCAGTACTCGGGCGGCCTCGGCATCCTCGCGGGCGACCACCTGAAGGCGGCGTCCGACCTCGGGGTGCCGATCGTGGCGGTCGGCCTGTTCTACAAGGCCGGCTACTTCGCCCAGTCGATCTCGGCCGACGGCTGGCAGCAGGAGCGCTACCCCGTGCAGGATCCCGACGGGCTGCCGCTCACCGTGCTGCGCCGGCCCGACGGCAGCGCCGTGCAGGTCTCGCTCGCGCTGCCCGACGGCGGCACGCTCAACGCCCGGGTCTGGCGGGCCGCCGTCGGGCGGGTCGAGCTGCTGCTGCTCGACACCGATGTGCCGGCCAACACCGACGAGCTGCGCGCGGTGACCGACCGCCTCTACGGCGGCGGCAGCGAGCACCGCCTGCTGCAGGAGCTGCTGCTCGGCATCGGCGGCGTGCGGGCCCTGCGCGCCTGGGCCGAGCTCGTCGGCGCGCCCGCGCCCGAGGTGTTCCACATGAACGAGGGGCACGCGGGTTTCCTCGGCCTCGAGCGCATCTCGGCGTACATCGGCGAGGGGCTCGCCTTCGCCGAGGCGCTGCAGCTCGTGCGCTCGGGCACCGTGTTCACCACCCACACCCCGGTGCCGGCCGGCATCGACCGCTTCGACCGCGCGCTCGTCGAGCGCTACGTCTCGGCGGAGCTGCTTCCGGGCGTCGACCCCGCGGACGCGCTGGCGCTCGGCGTCGAGCCGGGCGCCGACCCCGCTGCGAGCGCGTTCAACATGGCCGTCATGGGGCTTCGCCTCGCCGGGCACGCGAACGGCGTCTCCGAGCTGCACGGCGAGGTCAGCCGCCGCATGTTCGGCGAGCTGTGGCCCGGCTTCGACGCCGAGGAGGTGCCCATCACCTCGATCACGAACGGGGTGCACGCCCCGACCTGGACCGACCCCGCGCTCACGGGGCTGGCCGAACGCGCCCTCGGCACCGACGACAGCGAGCACGCCGACTGGCTGAGCCCAGCGGTCGCGGACGCCGAGCTGTGGCAGGCCAAGCGCGAGATGCGCGGCCGGCTCGTGGCCGAGGCCCGCCGCCGGCTCGCGGCGAGCTTCCGGGAGCAGCACCCCGGGGCGACGGCACCCGACTGGATCGCGAACGCCCTCGACCCCGAGGCGCTCACCGTGGGCTTCGCCCGGCGCGTGCCCACCTACAAGCGGCTCACCCTCATGCTGCAGGACCCCGAACGCCTGAGGGCGATCCTCACCGACCCCGAGCGACCCGTGCAGTTCGTCATCGCCGGCAAGTCGCATCCCGCCGACGACGAGGGCAAGCGACTCATCCAGCGGCTCGTGCAGTTCGCCGCGCAGCCCGAGGTGCGCGAGCGCATCGTGTTCCTGCCCGACTACGACATGGGCATGGCCGAGACCCTCTACCCGGGGTGCGACGTCTGGCTGAACACCCCGTTGCGCCCGCTCGAGGCGTGCGGAACCTCCGGCATGAAGGCGGCGATGAACGCCGCCCTCAACCTCTCGATCCTCGACGGCTGGTGGGCCGAGCACGCCGGCGACGACTTCGGCTGGGTCATCCCCTCGGCCGACGCGGCCGGCGACGCCGGCGAGCGCGACGCGCGCGAGGCCGCCGCACTCTACGACCTGCTCGAGCACCGCATCGTGCCGGCCTTCTACGACCGCCCGGCCGACGCTGAGGGGCAGGCGGGCTACTTCGAGCGGGATGCCGACCGGGTGCCGGGCGAATGGGTGCGCATGCTCCGCGCCACCCTGACCCGGCTCGTGCCCGAGCTCGGCGCCGACCGCATGGTGCGCGAGTACGTCGAGCGGCTCTACCGCCCCGCCGGCGCGGCGTTCGACCGAATGCTGGCGGACGAGGCGCGCGGCGCCCGCGAACTCGCCGCGTGGAGTGCGAGGGTGCGGGCGGCCTGGCCGGGCGTGAAGGTGCTGCACGTCGAGTCGGGCGGCCTCGACCAGCCCGCCGTCGGCGACGAGCTGCACGTGCGCGCCGACGTCGAGCTCGGCGGCCTCGCGGCCGACGACGTCAAGGTCGAGCTCGTGTCGGGACGCAGCCTCGCCGACGACTCGATCGCCGAGGCGAGCCGCACCGCGCTCGCCGCCGCGGGGAGCGGCGTCTACGAGGGCACGGTCGTGCTCGGCCGGGCGGGCTCGTTCGGCTACACGGTGCGCGTCGTGCCGAGCCACCGGCTGCTGTCGAACGACGCCGAGCTCGGCCTCGTCGCGCTCGCCGAGGGCTGACGACCCGCGCGGCCGCATCGCGAGACGGGACGCGCGGCCGCCGCGGCC
>JBDIAF010000322.1:0-3155 GCA_039812245.1 Agromyces sp.
AGCCGGGCGACCGCATCCTCTCGGCCGCGTCGTGCACCACGAACGCGATCACGCCGGCGCTCGCCGCGATCGCCGAGGCCAACGGCGTCGTGCGCGGCCACGTCGAGACCGTGCACTCGTTCACGAACGACCAGAACCTCATCGACAACTTCCACAAGGGCGACCGCCGCGGCCGCTCGGCGGTGCTCAACATGGTCATCACCGAGACCGGCGCCGCCAAGGCCGTGTCGAAGGCGCTGCCGCAGCTCGAGGGCAAGCTCACCGGCTCGGCCATCCGCGTGCCCACCCCCGACGTGTCGCTCGCGATCCTGAACCTGCAGCTCGAGCGCCCGACCGACAAGGCGTCGCTCAACGCGTTCCTCCGCCAGACCTCGCTCACCTCGCGCCTGCGCCAGCAGATCGACTACATCGAGTCGCCCGAGGTGGTCTCGACCGACTTCGTCGGCTCGAATCGTGCGGGCATCGTCGACGGCCTCGCGACCATCGCCGACGGCACCGACGTGGTGCTCTACGTCTGGTACGACAACGAGTACGGCTACTCGTGCCAGGTCGTGCGCGTCATCGAGGCGATGGCGGGCAGCCACCCCGTCGTCTTCCCCGAGCGCCGGCCGGTCATCGTCGAGCGCGAGGTCGCGCCGGTCTCCTGATCCCCGACCGCACCAGCTCCCGGATGCCCCGGGCCGACGCCGGCCCGGGGCATCCGTCGTCTCCGCGGGCCGCGCGCGGACGTAGGCTGGAAGCATGAGCAGCGAAGCCGTCATCGTCGACGTCGTGCGCACCCCGGTCGGCCGCGGCAAGCCCGGCGGGATGCTGTCGGGCGTGCACCCCGTCGACCTGCTCGCGGGCGTGCTCGACGCGATCGTCGCGCGCAACGACCTCGACCCCGCGCTCGTCGACGACGTCTACGCCGGCTGCGTGAGCCAGATCGGCGAGCAGTCGATGAACATCGCCCGCAGCGCCGTGCTCGCAGCGGGCTTCCCCGAGACCGTGCCGGCGACGACCGTCGATCGGCAGTGCGGGTCGAGCCAGCAGGCGGCGACGTTCGCGGCGCAGGCCGTGCTCTCGGGTCAGGCCGACATCGTCATCGCCTGCGGCGTCGAGTCGATGAGCCGGGTGCCCCTCGGCTCCAGCGTCGCCGGCGCCGACCCGCTCGGCGCGCGCCTGCGCGCCCGGTATCCCGACGGACTCGTGAGCCAGGGCGTCTCGGCCGAGCTCATCGCCGCCAGATGGGGCCTCACGCGCGACCGGCTCGACGCCTACGCCGCGCACTCGCACGACCTCGCCGCCGCGGCAGGCGAGTCGGGCGCCTTCGCGACCGAGGTGGTGCCCGTCCCCGGAGTCGCCCGGCTCGTCGACGAGACCGTTCGCCCGGGCACGACCGCAGAGGGGCTCGCCGCGCTCGCCCCCGCCTTCCGCAGCGATGCCCTCGCCGCCCGGTTCCCCGAGGTCGACTGGCGGATCACGGCCGGCAACTCCTCGCCGTTGACCGACGGCGCCTCCGCCGCGCTCATCATGAGCGCCGAGGCCGCGGCGCGCCTCGGGCTCACGCCGCGGGCGCGGTTCCACGCGTTCTCGGTCGTGGGCAGCGACCCCGTGTACATGCTCACCGGGGTGATCCCCGCCACCGCGAAGGTGCTCGAGCGCGGCGGCCTCTCGCACGACGACATCGACGTCTACGAGGTCAACGAGGCCTTCGCGTCGGTCCCGCTCGCCTGGCTCGCCGACACCGGCGCGGATGCCTCGAAGCTGAACCCGCGCGGCGGTGCGATCGCACTCGGCCACGCACTCGGATCCTCGGGCACGCGCCTGCTCACGACCCTCGTCAACCAGCTCGAGGCGAGCGGTGGACGCTACGGACTGCAGACGATGTGCGAGGGCGGCGGCATGGCGAACGCCATGATCGTCGAGCGCCTCTGACGCGCGCCCGATCAGATCGCCGAGTGATGACGAAACGGCGCCGCAGGCCCGTCGGTACGTCATCACTCGCGACGGATCGTCATCACTCGGCGAAGTGCTCGGGCGGGCGCACGAGACGAATGGAGAAGCACGGAATGGAGAAGCACGGATGGAACTGAACGGCATCTCGGCGATCGTCACGGGCGGCGCCTCAGGTCTCGGCCGCGCGACCGCGCGCATGCTCGCCGACGGCGGCGCCTCGGTCGTCATCGTCGACCTGCCCGGACCGCGCGGCGAGGAGGCCGCGGCCGAGCTCGGCGAGCGGGTGCGCTTCGTGCCGGCCGACGTCGCCAACGAGGCCGAGGTGCAGACCGCGGTCGATGCGGCCTCCGCCCTCGCCCCGCTGCGCGTCGCGGTGAACTGCGCCGGCATCGTCACGGCCAACCGCACCGTGGGGCGCGACGGGCCCGCCCCGCTCGACGCCTTCGAGCGGACGATCCGCGTGAACCTCGTCGGCACGTTCAACGTGACTCGCCTCGCCGCGGCGGCGATGGCGGCGACCGAACCCGTCTCGGCCGGAGTGCCGGGCGGGCCCGCGACCGCCGAGCGCGGCGTGATCGTGTCGACCGCCTCGGTCGCCGCGTTCGACGGCCAGATCGGCCAGGCCGCCTACTCCGCCTCGAAGGCCGCGGTCGCCGGCATGACGCTGCCGATCGCGCGCGACCTCTCGAAGCTGCTCATCCGGGTCATGACGATCGCGCCCGGCATCTTCGAGACCCCGATGATGGCGGGCATGCCCGACGAGGTGCGCGAGTCGCTCGAGGCGCAGGTGCCGCACCCCTCGCGGCTCGGCAGCCCGGCCGAGTACGCGGCGCTCGTCGGCTCGATCATCGCGAACCCGATGCTGAACGGCGAGACGATCCGGCTCGACGGCGCGATCCGGATGCAGCCGAAGTAGGAGAGCCGGCCGCACCGCGCAGCGCGGCCGCGGTGGTTCAGCCTGCGCCGCGCAATTCGGCGGCGATCGCGGGGGAGAGGTCGCCCCGGCCGGCGACCTCGACGCCGTCGAGCCCCTGCCAGGCCGCGGCCCGCAGCAGCACGGGCACGAGTCGCTCGGCCGACTCGGCCGGCGCCCCGGGCTCGGCCCACGCCGACTGCACCCGAAGCACGCGGGCCTGGCGATCGCTCTTCAGATCGACCCGCCCGACCACGCGGTCGTCGACCAGCAGCGGCAGACTGTAGTAGCCGAAGACCCGCTG
>JBDIAF010000323.1:0-3152 GCA_039812245.1 Agromyces sp.
GTCCGCACCTTCCACATGTTCGCCCGGGCGGCCGGTACGCAGGACTACGTAGGAGGGCGGGGGTTCGGAGAACCCCCGCCCTCGGGACATCCGGCACGATGCGGCCGCGCCGACCGCATGCCGCAGCGACGCGGATGCCTCAGCGACCGGATGCCTCAGCAGGCAGCCGGCTCGCCCCACACGGCCGCGCTGCCGGGCTTCTCGCCCTGCGTCCACCACTTCGCGGTGTACTCGGCCCCCTCGTACGAGACGGCCTGGCCGCCCGTATACACGGAGGTGGCGCTCCATGCCGGCGCGTCGCAGGTCCCGCCCGTGCCGCCGCCCGTGCCGCCGCCGGAGCCGGAGCCGCCGCCCGGCTCGACGACCGTCGCGCCGCGCGGCAGGTCGTAGAGCGTCGCGTACGTCTCGCTGCCGATCTTCACGCGCAGGTTCGAGAGCTCGGCCATGGGCAGGCGCCACGAGAGCTTCGTGGACACGCTGCCGCCGGCCGGGATGCCGCCTGCGGGCACCTTGATCGTGTAGGTGTGGAAGTCGCCCTTGAGGCCGCCCACGTTCGTACCGCTGTGGTCGCTCGACACCTTCGTGATGCCCCAGCCGTTCTGCTCGCCCATCGCGCCCGTGTCGCTCGTCGCCGTGTCGAAGGTGATCGTCGATCCGGCCGGGATCGCGGTCTTCGAGTTGTTGGTGAACGTGACCTTCGGGTTGATCGGGTAGTTGTTGTCGCCGAGCGCGAAGTCGGAGTACTCCACCTGCAGGTCGATCGTCTTCGTCGGCATCTCGACGTTCGCCTTGGCCGCGTCGTAGGGCTGCGAGGCGGCGAGCCGGTCGTGCAGCAGCGACACGAGGGTCGAGCCCATCTCGTACTGGCCCTTCTGGGCGTTGTACGAGTAGTCGCCCGCGAGCTCCCAGATCATGGCGCCGCCGATGCCGTTCTGCGCGATGTAGTCGGCCTTCGCGCCGATCGCCTGGTCGGCGTCGCCCGACAGGAACGTCTTGGTCGTGTCGTTCCACCACCACTCGGTCTTGGTGACCGAGTCGAAGTGGTGCGTGTACGCGCCCTTCAGCGTGGTCGGCGCTCCGTAGCTCGCCGCGTAGTCGCCGACGACGCCCTTCTGCAGGTTCAACACGTGCCAGATCGGGTTCGCCCCCGCGCCCACCTCGGCGCCGGTCTTGTCGAGGTCGTGCCAGAGGTTGTTGATGCCGACCGCGCCGTTGCCGCACTTCGAGGTTCCGCCGAGCGTGGGCCCGGTGCCGGGCGGGCACTTCGTCTGGTCGGGCAGTGGCGCCGTGCCGTAGAGCCCGTTGGTGCCGCCCTGCACGCCGTCCCAGCCGCGCGTGTAGAACGGCAGGCCGACGTTGATGCGCCCGGGCTGCATGGCACCGCGGAAGTAGTGGTAGGCCCAGTCGGTGTTGAGGTAGCCGATGCCGCTGTAGGCGCCGTAGACGCCGCCGGCCGCGAGCTCGGGATCCTTGCCGTCGTCGAAGAGCGGGCCGTTGCCGCCGACGTAGTCGTTCCACGAGCCGTGCAGGTCGTAGCTCATGATGTTGACGTAGTCGAGGTACGGCGTGACCTGGTACATCTCCGCCCCGCGCAGCAGCCAGCCCGAAGCGGGGGCGGCGACCGTGAGCAGGTAGTGCTTCCCGTCGGCCGCGCCGGCGCGGTCGAGCTTCTCGCGGAGGGTCTTCATGAGCGACTCGTAGCCGGCCCAGAGCTTCGCCCGGCGCGGCTCCGAGAACGAGAAGTCGTCGGGGCTGCCGGCCTTGCCGTTCGAGTTGGCGTACTCGTAGTCGATGTCGACGCCGTCGAACCCGTACGTGCGGATGAACTGCACCGCCGAGTCCGCGAAGGCGTCGATCTTGGCCTGCGAGTCGGTCATCGTGTAGAAGCCGCCGTCGGCGACGCGGTTCCCCGCGGCGTCGAAGTGGCCGCCGGTCTCGGCCCAGCCGCCCACCGACACGAGCGCCTTCACGCCCGGGTTCTGCTTCTTGTACTTCGTCAGCAGGTTGAAGTGGCCCTGGTAGGGCAGCGCCGGGTCCATCTCGGCACCGGCGACGCCGGGCCAGGTCATCTTCGTGGAGGCGTTGCCCGCGACATCCTGGTTGACCGAGACCTTGCCCTGGCCGTCGATGTGGGCGAAGGCGTAGTTGATGTGGCTGACCTTCTGCCACGGGATGTCGCTCGCGAGGTAGCGCGGCTGCCCGTTCTGGCCGGTGCGCCAGTTGGTGAAGTAGCCGATCACGCGATGCTCGAGCCCGTTCGGCAGCTTCTCGCGGCCCTGCTCGTCGTAGACGGTGCAGTAGGGCACGTTCACGCCGGGCGTCTGGTAGAGGCCGTCTGGACGGCACTGCTCGTCCGGGTTCTGCGTCCACGGGGTGCCGCCGGGATCCGGGGTCGGCGTGGGCGTCGGAGTCGGCGTCGGCGTCGGCGTCGGCGTGGGCGTCGGCGTGGGCGTGGGCTCCGGTGCGGTGCCGCAGGCCCCCTGCGCCTCCCAGGCTCCCCACTGCGAGGAGCCGGGCACCTCGCCCTGGCTCCACCACTTCGCCGTGTAGTTGACGTTCTGGTACGAGGCGAGCTGTCCGCCCGTGTAGGCGGTGCCCGCCGACCAGGCCGGCTCGCAGTCGACGGTCGCGGCGGTCGCGGCCGTCGCGCTCGACACCGCGAGGGTGCCGAGCAGCGCGAGCCCGGTGACGAGCGCGCCCGCTCTGAGGCGGGCCGTGGATGGTGTGCGCATTCGAGTCCTCACTGACGGGATGACCGCGCAGGTGCGCGCGCGGCGGCTCGACGCTAGCCGCGCCCGCCCGCCGCCGCGTCCGCGGATCCACGCATACGTAGTCCTGCGTAGGCGCGGCTCAGCGTGGCGCGAGCGGCGCGCGCGACATCCGGTGCGCGAGCACCGCGAGCTCGACCCTGGAGTGCACGCCGAGCTTCGTGAACACGCGCCCGACGTGCACCTCGACGGTGCGCACCGAGACGTACAGCCGCGCTGCGGCCTCGCGGTTCGAGGCGCCCTCGACCACGAGCATCGCCACCTCGAGCTCGCGCTCCGTGAGGGCGTCCGACCAGACCTCGCGGCAGCACGCCAGCGGATCGTCGTCCGGTGCGTCGCCCGCCCGGCCGGACGCGGGCGCGCCCGCCCCCGGCGCCGCGGGAT
>JBDIAF010000324.1:0-3144 GCA_039812245.1 Agromyces sp.
CCGGGTGTGCTCGGCGAGGTGCGCGAGGGAGCGGGTCTCTTCGACGACGACGCCGCGATCGTGCTCGAGCTGCTCGACGAGGGCGCGACCGTCGGCTGGTTCGCGGTGCGCCGTCGCGCTGCGGCGCGGACGGCGAACCCGGGCGCAGCGGCGGGCGAGGAGCGGCTCGGCCGCATCAACGGCGTCGAGATGGCGCTCACCGTCGAGATCGGCCGCACCCGGATGACCGTGCGCGACGTGCTCGGCCTCGAGCCCGGCGCCGTCGTCGAGCTCGACCGCTCGGCCGGCGCCCCGGCCGACATCCTGCTGAACGGCCGGGTGATCGCGCACGGCGAGGTCGTCGTCGTCGACCAGGACTACGCCGTGCGCGTCACGCGCATCCTCGACGCACCGGACGGCGCTCGCTAGTGGACGCCGTCTTCCTCGTGCTGCGCGTGGCCGTCGCCCTCGGCGTCGTCCTCGCGGTCATCTGGGTGGCGCACCGCCGCGTCGCCCGCATGCGTCAGCGCTCGGGGAAGACGGGTCTCGTGCGCGTCGTCGCACGCCAGTCGCTCGCGCCGAAGGCCTCGATGGTGGTCGTCGACGCCGACGGCCGCCGCCTCATGCTCGGCGTGACCGAGCACGGCGTGTCCGTGCTCAGCGACCGCCCGGCCCCCGTCGCAGACGCCGACTTCGACGCCGTGCTGGCCGCGGCGGTCGAACAGGCGGCGGTCGAGCAGGCTGCCATCGGGCAGGCGGCGGTCGAGCAGGCCGCGGATGCCTCGGCGACCGCCGCGACCCGGGAGGCGAATGCGCTCGGCGCGGCGCCCGGGGCATCCGACACCGTGGCCGACCAGGCCCGGCACTCCCGCCGCAGTCCCGCGGCGACGACCCCCGAACCCGCATCGCACGGATCGCGCCGCGGGTCGATCCTCTCGGCCGAGACATGGAAGCGCTCGCTCGCCGGGGTGAAGGAGGGTCTCGGCATATGACGCCCCCCTCGGCCGGCTCGCGCCGGTCGGGGAAGTCCGTGCGGATCGCCGCGATCGCGGCCGCTTCCATCCTGCTCGCGCTCCTCTGGGTCGCGCTGAGCTCCGCAGCGGGCTTCGCCCTCGAGAACGACCCGGCGACGCCGGCGCCGCCGGCCGATCCGGTCGTGCCCGCCGACCCCGGCCAGGGCGGCTTCGGCGTGTCGATCAACGGCCCCGACGGCACCCCGTCGTCGGCGATCGTGACGCTCATCGGCATCACGCTGCTCGCCGTCGCGCCGTCGCTGCTCATCATGACGACCTCGTTCACGAAGATCTTCGTGGTGCTCGCGATGGCCCGCAACGCCCTCTCGCTGCCGGCGATCCCGCCGAACCAGGTGCTCGCGGGGCTCGCCCTGTTCCTCTCGTTCTTCGTGATGCAGCCCGTGTTCGCCGAGGTGAACGAGCTCGGCATCCAGCCCTACCTCGCCGGCACGCTCGACGCGCAGCAGGCCTTCGAGGCCGGCGTCGCGCCGCTGCGCGACTGGATGCTCTCGTTCACCCGCGAGGAGGACCTCGCGCTCATGACGCGCGCCGCCGGCCTGCCGAACCCGGCCGACCCGGCCGCGGTCGACCTGTGGACCCTCGTCCCGGCGTTCGTGATCTCCGAGCTGCGCTCGGCCTTCATCATGGGCTTCGTCATCTTCGTGCCGTTCCTCGTGATCGACCTGGTCGTCTCGGCCGTGCTGATGTCGATGGGCATGATGATGCTGCCGCCCGTCATGATCTCGCTGCCGTTCAAGATCCTGCTGTTCATCCTGGTCGACGGCTGGGGCCTCATCGCGACCACGCTCGTCTCGAGCTATCGGGGAGGCTGAGGTGGACACCGCCGCCGTGCTCGACATCGGCCTGCAGGCGCTCATCGTCGCCGCGAAGGTCGGGGCGCCCGCGCTGCTCACCGCACTCGCCGTGGGCTTCGCGGTCTCGCTCGTGCAGTCGATCACGCAGATCCAGGAGGTCACCCTCTCGTTCGTGCCCAAGGCGATCGCGGTCGGCATCGCACTCGTGGTCTGCGGCCACTGGATGATCAGCGAGATCGTCGAGTTCACGCTCGGCCTGTTCGCGCTCATCCCCGCGCTCACGGGGGCCGGCTGATGGAGTTCGCGTTCGACCCCGCCTGGCTCGAGGCCGTCATGCTCGCGAGCGTCCGCATGGCGATGTTCCTCGTGATCGCACCGCCCTTCTCGAGCCGGGCCGTGCCCGCCCGCGTCAAGGCCGGGCTGGCCGTCGCGCTCGGGCTCGCGGTCTCGCCCGCCGTGGTGCCGGGATACGCCCCGCCCGACGGGGCCGGCTTCCTCGGCGCGCTCCTCGCCGAGGTCGGCACCGGGGCCCTGCTCGGCTTCCTCGTCTACGCCGTGTTCACCGCGGTGCAGTCGGCGGGCGGCCTCATCGACCTGTTCGGCGGCTTCCAGCTCGCCCAGGCGTTCGACCCGCAGTCGATGGTGCAGGGCGCGCCGTTCGCGCGGTTCTTCAACCTCGCGGCGATCGCCCTCATGTGCTCGTCGGGCGCCTACCTCGTGGTGCTCATGGGCATGTTCCGCTCGTTCGAGGCGGTGCCGCTCGGCGCCGGCCTCGACGTGCCCGCCTCGACCGAGGCGGTGGTCGAGTCGGTCAGCGGCATCCTCGTCTCCGCCGCGCAGATCGCGGGCCCGCTCGTGGTCGTGCTGTTCCTCGCCGACGCCGGCCTCGGCCTGCTCACGCGCGTCGCGCCCGCGCTCAACGCCTTCGCGCTCGGCTTCCCCCTCAAGATCCTGATCGCGCTCGGCCTGGCCGGCACGGTCTTCGTCGCGCTGCCCGCCGTCGTCGACGCACTCGCCGCGGCCGCGACCGGCGCCATGCGGAAGGCGGGGTGAGCATGTCGGACAGCGGGGAGCGCACCGAGCAGGCGACCGACAAGCGCCTGCGGGAGGTGCGCCGCGAAGGCCGGCTGCAGCGCTCGCAGGACCTCACGGCGTGGGTCGGCATCGGGGCGGCCGCCGCGGTGCTGCCCGCCACCATCGCGAGGGCCACGGATGCCTCGGTGGGGCAGTTCCACCGCATCGGCGACCTGGGTCCGGTGCCCGAGCCCTCGGCCGCGACCGAGGCGCTGTCGGCCGGCCTCGCCTCGATCGCGCCGACGCTCGGGCAGGCGTTCGCC
>JBDIAF010000325.1:0-3139 GCA_039812245.1 Agromyces sp.
GTTCGAGGCGGGCACCGCGACGACGCCGGCCGGCCGCGCGCTGCTCGAGCGGCTCGCCGACGACTACGAGGCCGCCGCGGCCTGGCTCGAGGACATGGCCGAGGCCGAGCCCATGACCGACCACGTCGACGAGTTCTTCATCGACCAGGTGCTCATGGGGCTCGCGTCCGAGCTGCGACTCAGCCTGCTCGCCCTTCGCGCGGCGCTGGACCAGGGCACGATGCCCGAGCGGGAGCGGATGCTCGAGCTGCACCTCCGCCTCGAACGCATCTTCTCGGTGCGGGCCGAGGCGTTCGCGCGCAAGCGCTTCGCCTCGCTCTCGCACGAGGCGAACAAGGCGATGAACCTGAACTCGTACATCGGCCTCATGGGCAAGGCCTGGCACGCCGAGCAGACCGTCGCCGGAACCGTCCTGCGCCCGGCCGACGACCCGGCCGAGGCCGACCTCGTCGTCCCCGACAGCCCGTACCTGCTGACGCTCGACGCCGACTCGCTGCTGCTGCGCGACTACTGCCTGCGCCTGGTCTTCTTCCTCGAGGAACCGGGCAACGAGCGCGTGGCCGTAACGCAGACTCCGTACTCCTCGTTCCGCGGGGCGCCGACCCGCATCGAGCGCGTCGCAGGCGCGACGACCGACCTGCAGCACATCCTGCATCAGGGCATGAGCTACTACGGGGCCACGTTCTGGGTCGGGGCGAACGCCGTCATCCGCAAGCCCGCGCTCGAGGACATCGTGCAGATCGAGACCGTCGCCGGCTTCGAGATCGCGACCTACATCCAGGACCGCACCGTCATCGAGGACACCGAGTCGAGCGTCGACATCGGCGCGCACGGCTGGACCCTGGTGAACTACCCCGAGCGGCTCAGCTACTCGGCGACCCCGCCCGACTTCGGCTCGCTCGTCGTGCAACGGCGTCGCTGGGCGAACGGCGGGCTGCTGATCCTGCCGAAGCTGCACGATCAGCTGCGCGAGCGCCGCTTCCTGCGCGAGCGGGTGATGTGGCGCGAGGTCTGGCTGCGGGTGAACTACATGGCCTCGATCGCGTGGGCGAGCTTCGGGCTGCTGTTCCTGCTGGCCTACCCCTACGACAGTCGGCTGCTCTCGCCCGTGGTGTTCCTGGCGGCATTGCCCTACTTTCTCGCGATGGGCAGCGACCTGCGCTACTGCGGGCACCGCTTCAGCGACATCTTCCGGATCTACGGCTTCAACCTGATCCTGCTGCCGGTGAACCTGGCCGGCGTGCTGAAGTCGATCCAGCAGTCGATCACGGGCGAGAAGATCCCGTTCGTGCGCACCCCGAAGGTGAAGGACCGCACCGCGGCGCCCGCGATCTACGTGATCGTGCCGTACCTGATCGTGGCGTTCTCGCTGTTCACGCTCTGGCGCGACCTCAACGCGCAGAACTGGGGCAACGCGGCGTTCGCGGCGCTCGACGCGACGCTCGCCGCCTACGCGATCTGGGCCTACATCGGGCTGCGGAACTCGTTCGTCGACGTGTGGCTGGGGCTGCTCAACTGGCTCTACGTGCCCGATCGCAGGCCCGCCGCGGCGCCCGCCGCGCCGGCGGCGCCGGCTCCCGTCGACTGGGAGGGGATCCTGTACCACGGCGACCGGCGGCTCAACCGCGATCTGCGCGGCGGCAACGATCGGCGTCGGCGGGTCGGCACGCGCCGCCCCTGAGCCGGCCCCGCGCGACCCGTCGGTTGCGCGGGGGATGATGGAGGGATGGCACGGGCGAGGATCGATGACATCTCGGGGCGCGACGCGGTGGCCGCATGGGCGCGCGCCGAGGCATCCGGCGGCGACGCCCTCGACCGGCCGACGCTCGCGCTGGCCGTGCGCTACACGCGGCAGCTGCTCGCCGAGCTCTCGCCGGGCGGCAGCGTCGAGGTGAGGGTGCCGCCGTTCGGCGCGGTGCAGTGCATCGAGGGGCCGAGGCACACGCGCGGCACGCCGCCGAACGTCGTCGAGATGGATGCCCCGAGCTGGATGCAGCTCGCCACGGGCCGCGCGGACTGGGAGGCGGTGCGTGCGACCGGCCGGGTGCACGCCTCGGGGCAGCGCGCCGACCTCACCGGGCACGTGCCGGTGATCGACGCGCGGTAGCGGCGCCCGGGCCGGTGCGCCCGGTTCGCTCTGCTCCCGTCAGTCCTCGCGGTCGGCGGCGGCGTCGCGCTCGTCGGCGGGCGCTGCAGCTGCCGTCCCTGCTGCCGCGGCCTTGCGCCGGCGGGTGGCGACGATCGCGGCGGTGACCCCGCCGATGACCACGACGGCCGTGCCGAGGGCGACCACCAGCGGTGCGGCACCCGGCGAGGAGTCGGCGGCGGCGGCCACCGCCTGCTCGGTCTCGGCGGGGGCGGCCGGCTCAGAGGCATCCGGCGTCGCGGTCTCGACCGGCGCCGAGAAGTCCTCGAAGGCGATCGGCGTGAACGACTCGTTCGCCGGGTTCACCACGCCGTGCGCGCCGAAGGTGATGATGCCGCACTGCACCTCGCGGCAGTCGATCGTCTCGCCCGTGCCGTCGGCGTCGACCGGGCTGAAGCTCGGCCCGGCGATCGTGAGCTCGGCCGACCAGGTGCCGTCGGCGGCGACGGTACCGCCGTTGCCCTCGGCCGCGGTGGAGGAGCCGGGGAACGGCACGAAGAGCTGGTACCCGGCCGGGGCGTTCGGGTCGTCGGTGACGTAGCGGTAGGTCACGCCGCTCTCGCCGCCGGCGCTCGGCTCCCAGCCGTCGCCGGCGACCCAGCCGAAGAGCACGTAGATGCCGCCGAAGCCGCCCTCGATCGACTGGAACCCGCTGCCCGAGAGGCTGAGCTTCGTCGGCGCCGAGGTGTCGGCGACGGCCGACTTCGCGTCGTCGCCCACGACCGTGATATCGATGCTGCCGCCGCCGACCGCGGCGGCCGGGGCCGCGGCGCCGAGCAGCGCGCCGGCGAGGGTCGCGGCGAGCGCTCCGACGAGGGCGATGGATGCCGCGGGGCGGCGCAGTCCGGATCGGGCGGTGCGGGGCATGACGAGGGGCCTCTCGGTGGCGGTGGCGAGCCAGGCTTGCCCGGTGGTCGACGGATGGCTCGACCCGAATCGGCAGCGCATGTTCGAGGCCTGCTTCTACACCGCGGCCGACAAGCCCTACTCGCT
>JBDIAF010000326.1:0-3124 GCA_039812245.1 Agromyces sp.
ACCACGGGCGACACCTGCATCGCGCGCCGCGCGGGTGCGATCGAGGCCACGATCGTGAGCAGCGCGGCGCCGACGACGAGGGAACCGATCACGAGCCACGGCACGCCCGGCAGCACCAGCACGGGCTCGCCCTGCGCCCCGCCGAGCAGGGCCTGCGCACCCGCCCAGCCGTACGCGAAGCCGAGCACCAGGCCGGTGAGCGTCGCGGCGGTCGTGAGCGCGGCGGCCTCTGCCACGATCATGCCCCGCAGCTGGCGTCGCTCGAAGCCGAGCGCCCGCAGGAGGCCGAGCTCGCGGGTGCGCTGCAGCACGCTGAGCGACAGCGTGTTCACCATGCCGATCGCGGCGATGAGCGCGCTGAAGCCGATGAGCACCGCGAACACGGCGACGGTGACGTTCAGCATGTCCTCGACGCCCGCGTACACCTCGGGGCGGGCCTCCATCGCGGCGAGCAGGATCGCGCGGTACGACTCCATCGTGACCGCGAAGGTCGTCACGAGGGTGACGCCGATCACGAGCCCGATCGTCATGCGCGAGGCGCGCTCCGGGTTGCGCACCGCGTTCTCCGCGGCGAGCCGGGCCGCCGGGGAACCGCCGAAGGCCCGCCCCACGAGGCGCAGCACCGGGGGCATGACGACATGGGCGGCGAGCACGACGCCCGTGAACGAGAGGATGCCGCCGACCATGCCGATGAGCACGCCCTCGGGCTGCGTCATGCCCACCACGACGCCGGTCACGAGCAGGGCGGCGCCGAGCAGCACGAGCACGATCGCCGTGACGTTCCGGGCCCGCCGGCGGCCGAGCTCCTCGCGGTCGGCCTCGACCGACTGGCCGATGGCCTCGATCGGGCGCACGCGCAGCACGCGGCGCGAGCCGACCCACGAGGCGAGCCACGTCGTGAGCACGACCGCGATCGCGGGCAGCAGCACCGAGGCGTTGACGTAGTCGTAGTCGACCGCCGGCATGAGCTTCGCCGCGACCGCGTAGCGCTCGAGGCCGAAGGCCGCGAGCGTGCCGAGCACGATGCCGATCGTCGCGCCGGCGAAGCCGACGGCGAGTCCCTCCCGGGCGATGCGGGCCCGCTCTGCGCGCGCGCTCGAGCCGATGAGGCGCAGCAGGGCGATGAGCCGGGTGCGGCCGGCGACGACGGTCGCGACGGTGTTGGCGGTGACGATCGCGCTGACGTACACCGCGATCACGATGAACACCCACGCGACGATCCCGAGCATGAGGGCGACCGTGCCGCTCGACCCGGTGACGTCGTCGGCGGCGATCGCCGCGGCGAGCATGCCGGTCACGTGCAGGAGCAGCACCCCGAAGGTGCCGGCGAGCACGGCCACCGCGAGCGTCGGCAGCTGGTCCTTCAGCCGGGCGCGCATCAGGCCGCCGTCTCCATCTGCAGCATGAACGACGCGATCTCCTCGGGCGCCGAGCGCCCGGCGTCGCGCACGATGCGCCCGTCGGCGAGGTAGAGGATGCGGTCGGCGTGGCTCGCGGCCACCGGGTCGTGCGTCACCATGGCGATCGACTGCCCGTAGCCCGCGCTCGCGCCGGCGAGGAGGCCGAGCACCTCGCGACCGGTGCGCGAGTCGAGGTTGCCCGTCGGCTCGTCGGCGAAGACGAGATCGGGCCGGGTCGCGAGCGCCCGCGCGATCGCCACGCGCTGCTGCTGGCCGCCCGAGAGCTCGTGCGGCCGGTGGCCGAGGCGCTGCTCGAGGCCGAGCGTGTCGATCAGCTCCTCGATCCACATGCGCTCGTCGAGCGAGGGCTTGCGCCCGTCGAGCTCGAAGGGCAGCATCACGTTGCCGCGCACGTCGAGCGTGGGCACGAGGTTGAACGACTGGAAGATGAAGCCCACCCTGCGCCGGCGCAGCACGGTGAGGGCGCTGTCGGACATCGCCGTGATCTCGGTGTCCCCGCGCCAGACCTGGCCGGAGGTGGGCGTGTCGAGACCGGCCATGATGTGCATGAGCGTCGACTTGCCCGAGCCCGAGGGGCCCATGATCGCCGTGAACTCGCCGCGGCGGAGGCCGAGCGAGACGTCGTCGAGCGCGGTGACGGTGCCGGCCCCCGAGCCGTAGCGCTTGCCGAGGGTGGCGACGCGGGCGATGAGCCCGAGGTCAGAGGGTTGGATCTGCATGCCTTCGACGCTACGGAGGGCACCGGCTCCGGGGCATCCGGCGGTCGGATGGTCTCGCGTCATCCTGCAGGATGACCCCGAGGCCGGCGCCTACGAGCCGGGGATGAGCTCGTGCTCGTAGGCGAAGACGACGAGCTGCACCCGGTCGCGCAGTCCGAGCTTCGCGAGGATGCGACTGACGTGCGTCTTCACCGTCGCCTCGCTCAGGAACTCGCCCGCGGCGATCTCGGAGTTCGACAACCCCTTCGCGGCCAGGGCGAAGATCTCCCGCTCTCGCGGCGTGAGCTCGTCCCACGCGGCCGGTGGCGGCGTGCTCGCCCTCCCCCGCGCGGCGTGCGCGAGCAGGCTTCGCGTCGCGTTCGCCGCGATCACGGCGTTGCCCTGGTGCACGGTGCGGATCGCCGCGAGCAGGAACTCCGGATCCGCGTCCTTGAGGAGGAATCCGCTCGCGCCCGCGCGGATGGCGCGCGCCGCGTTCTCGTCGAGGTCGAAGGTCGTGAGCACCAGCACGCGCGGCGGGGCGTGGCCGGCGCGGTCGGCGTCGGCGAGGATCCGCTCGGTCGCGGAGATGCCGTCGAGCACGGGCATGCGCACGTCCATGAGCACCACATCGGGCCGGGCGCGCGCGGCCAGTGCGACCGCCTCGGCGCCGTCGGCCGCCTCGCCCGCGAACGACAGGTCGGGCTGCGAGTCGACGAGCATCCGGATGCCCGCGCGGAACAGCGCCTGGTCGTCGACGAGGCACACGCGGATCTGGGTCATCGGGTCCTCCCCTGTTGCACCGGGATCTTCGCGGTGACGCGGAACCGGTCGCCGGCGGTGTCGATCGCGAGCGTACCGCCGGTCAGCTGGGCGCGCTCGCGCATGCCCGGAATCCCGTGCCGCGCACCCCGGGCGGCGACCGGCTCGGTGCCGGGCGGCACCGCGTTCTCGATCGAGACCGTGACGCCCGAGGCATCCCAGGCGAAGTCGAGCAGTGCCGGG
>JBDIAF010000327.1:0-3109 GCA_039812245.1 Agromyces sp.
GGGCTCGCCGGCGTCTGCGCCGGCCCGCTGCTCGGCTCGGTGCTCGCCCTGGCCGCGCTCGGTGGCCACCCGCTCTACGGCGGCCTCGCCCTGGCCGTGTTCGCGCTCGGCATGGCGCTGCCGCTGTTCGCGCTCGCGCTCGTCTGGTCGCGCCCGCGGGTGCAGCGGCTGGTGCGCCCGCGCACGATCCGCATCGGACGCTGGACCAACACCTGGACGCAGCTCGTCGGCGGCCTCATCGGCATCGGCCTCGGCGTGCTGCTGCTCGTGAGCGACGGCACCGCCGCCTTCGGCGGCCTGCTCGGCGCCACGGCGCAGTTCGAGCTCGAGTCGCAGGCGATGCGAGCGACGGGGTCGGTGCCCGACCTGGTCTTCGCCGGCGCCGCGATCGTCGTGCTCGCGGGCATCTGGGGGCTGCACCGGCTGACGACGGCCCGGCGACGCGAGGCGGCCGAACGCGACGCCGCAGCGCCCGACGCGGGATGATGGGCACGTGCCCATCGCCGACAGCGCCGCCGAGCGCGCCTACATCGCCGTTCGCGGTGCGATCCTCGACGGCACCCACCGCCCGGGCACGATGCTCAGCGAGAACGAGCTGGCCGCGGCCCTGGGCCTCAGCCGCACCCCGGTCCGCGCCGCCCTCGCCCGGCTGCAGGACGAGGGGCTGCTCGTCATCTACCCTCGGCGCGGCGCGCTCGTGCGCGAGCCCACCGCTCGCGAGGTCGCCGACCTCGCCGACGCACGGCTCATCCTCGAGTCGATGGGGGTCCACCGGGCGACGCCGGCGGTACGCAGCGCGCTCGCCGAGCGCCTGCGCCCGCAGCTCGACGCGCAGCGCGAGGCGCTCGAGCAGCGCGACCTCGACCGCTTCGTCGGGCTCACGATCACGTTCCACCGCTCCTTCGTCGAGGCATCCGGCAACGCCGTGCTCGTCGAGGTGGGCGACCGCCTCGCCGACCGGCAGCGGCTGGTGCTGAGCGCGCACCGCGAGACGCTCTTCGAACGCGTCGACGAGACCATCGCCGAGCACCTCGCCCTCGTCGAGCACCTCGCGGCCGACGATCCGGCCGGCTTCTCCGAGGCGCTGCGCCGGCACATGATGGACACCCACGGGCCCGAGCTCGGGCCGCTCTGAGGCCGGGAGCGGGGGCCGCGGGGCGGCCGGGAGCCGGGGCCGCACCGCGGCCGGCCGTTCCCCTCCCCCGTCCGCCTTGCTATCGTGAGACGCGGGGAGGACGGATGGCGGACGGCGAGCGGGTCCCGATCGACGCGCAGCGGGTGGATGCCCCGCTGTCGCGATTCGCGATCTTCCTGGTCGTCACCGTGCAGGGCGGCGATGCGGCGCTCGCGACGGTGCGCGAGGTGGTGCCCTCGATCGACGACCTGGTGAAGACGGTCGGCTTCCGCGACCTCGGCGGCAGGCTCTCGTGCGTCGTCGGCGTGGGCCGGCGACTCTGGGACCGGCTGCACGGCGACGACCATGCCGAGCGCCCGGCCGAGCTGCACGACTTCGCCGAGGTGCGCGGGGCGGTGCACATCGCGCCCGGGACGGCGGGCGACCTGCTCTTCCACATCCGCGCCGAGCGGCAGGATCTCTGCTTCGAGTTCGAGCGCCTGCTGCTCGAGGCCCTCGGCGACGCGGTGGCGATCGCCGACGAGACGATGGGCTTCCGCTACTTCGACGCTCGCGACCTGCTCGGCTTCGTCGACGGCACCGCCAACCCCATCGGCGCCGAGATCGCCGACGCAGCCATCATCGGCGACGAGGACCCGGCGTTCGCCGGCGGCAGCTACGTCGTCGTGCAGAAGTACCTGCACGACCTCGAGCGGTGGAACGCGCTCAGCACCGAGGAGCAGGAGGCCGTGATCGGCCGCCGCAAGGCCGACGACGTCGAGCTCGACGACGCGCCCGGCCCGCAGTTCGCGCACAAGACGCTCACGACCATCACCGACGACGACGGCACCGAATTCGACATCCTGCGCGACAACATGCCGTTCGGCAGCCCGGCGCGCGGCGAGTTCGGCACCTACTTCATCGGCTACTCGCGCCGGCTCTGGGTGATCGAGCGCATGCTCGAGCGCATGTTCGTCGGCGACCCGCCCGGCCTGCACGACCGCATCCTCGACTTCTCCACCGCCGTCACCGGCTCGACCTTCTTCGTGCCGTCCAACCCCGTGCTGCGCTCGCTCGCCGAGCCGCCGGCGACCTCGGGCACCGCCGGCGGCATCGATTCGACCGCGCCGGCCGCGTCCGAGGCATCCGACGACGCGCGACGACCGGATGCCTCGCAGCCGGTGCCCGCCCGCCCGGCCGGCGACGGCTCGCTCGGCATCGGCGGCCTGCGCACCCCGACCACCTCGAAGGGAACGAACCCATGAGCGACCACCTGCTGCGCCATCTCGCACCCATCACCGCCGACGCGTGGACGCTGCTCGACGACGAGGCGAGGGAGCGCCTCCCCGTCGCACTCGGCGCCCGGCGCCTCGTCGACTTCAGCGGCCCGCATGGCTGGGCCCACTCGGCGACGAACCTCGGCCGGGTCGGGGCGGTCGTCGCGGCTCCCGCCGAGCGCGTGATCGCACGCACCCGGCGCGTGCTGCCCCTCACCGAGGTGCGCGCCGACTTCACCCTGTCGCGCGAGGAGCTGCTGGGCGTCAGCCGCGGCGCGATCGACGTCGACCTCGGCCCGCTCGACGAGGCGGCGCTGCGCATCGCCAGCGTCGAGAACGCGGCGGTGTTCGAGGGCTGGGACGCGGTCGGCATCGCCGGCATCGTGCCCTCGTCGCCGCACGACGCGATCGTGCACGACGGAGCGGTCGCCGCCTACGACGACCTCGTGGCATCCGCGGTGGCGACGCTGAAGCGCTCGGGCGTCGGCGGGCCGTACGCGCTCGCGCTCGGCCCCGCCGCCTGGACCGCGGTCGTCGAGGGCAGCGATGCGGGCGGCTATCCGCTCGCGCGGCGCATCGCCGAGCTGCTGGGCGGCCCGATCGAATGGGTGCCCGGGCTCGAGGGCGGGGTCGTGCTGAGCCTGCGCGGCGGCGACTACGTGCTCGAGGTCGGCGAGGACCTCTCCATCGGCTACGCCGAGCACACCGCCGAGGCGGT
>JBDIAF010000328.1:0-3101 GCA_039812245.1 Agromyces sp.
CGGAAGCGCTCGATGATGCCGGTCGTCATGTCGCGGGAGACGGAGACGGCCGTCGCGGAGGCGCCGAATCCGGCGCAGAGCAGGATGATGCCCGGCACGACGTAGTCGACGTAGCCGCCGCTCGGGTCGATCGCCCGGCCGAAGATGAAGGTGAACATCAGCATGAGCATCACGGGCAGGACGACGGCCATGAGCAGGGCCTCGGGATCGCGGAGCTCTTGGAGGAGGCTCCGCGTCACGAAGACGCGCTCGGCGACGGTTCCTCCGATGCGAGGGCGGAGGGCCCGCTGCCCGGCGGGCGCCGGCGAGGACACGGGGAGGGTGCTGGCGGTCGTGGACATCGTGCTCACTTCGTCTCGAGCAGCACGCCGTCGGGGCGGGCGGCGGATTCGGTCGGACGACCACCGGCGGTGATCGCGAGGAAGACGTCGTCGAGGGTGGGGCGGCGGATGCCGACCCGGGCGCCCGGGACGACGCCGAGCGCGCTGCGGTCGAGCTCGTCGACCGCTGCCCGGAGTGCGTGGACCGAGCCGTCGGTCGGGATCTCGCGCAGCAGCGCTCCGTCGGCGTCGCGCAGCTCGACGAACTCGCCGCCCACGCGCGCCTTCAGCTCGGCGGCGGTGCCCTCGGCGGCGACGGCGCCCCGGTCGAGCACGGCGATGCGATCGGCCAGGCGATCGGCCTCCTCGAGGTACTGCGTCGTGAGGAACACCGTCGTGCCGGCGTCGGCGAGCGAGCGGATGATCGCCCAGAGCTCCTGGCGGCTGCGCGTGTCGAGGCCGGTGGTCGGCTCGTCGAGGAACAGCACGGGGACGTCGACGACGAGGCTCAGCGAGAGGTCGAGCCGTCGGCGCATGCCGCCCGAGAAGGTGCTCACCCGGCGCTTGGCCGCCGCCTCGAGCCCGAAGCGCGCGATCAGCTCGGTGGCCTTGTCGCGCGCCCGACGGCGGCCGAGGCCGGAGAGGCGCCCGAGCATCACGAGGTTCTCCATGGCGGTGAGGCGCCCGTCGACGGCCGCCGACTGGCCCGTGAGGGCGATCCGGCGCTGCACCTCGACGGGCTCGCCGAGCACGTCGGCCCCGGCGACGCTCGCGCGGCCGGCGTCGGGCCGCACCAGAGTGGTGAGGATGCCGATGGTGGTCGTCTTGCCCGCGCCGTTCGGGCCGAGCAGCGCGAAGATGCTGCCGGCCGGCACCTCGAGGTCCAGTCCGGCGAGCACCTCCGTGCGCCCGAATCGCTTCCGCAATCCACGCGCTTCGATGGCGAGTTCCACGGTCCCGTCCTTCCGTTCATGTCTGCGTATCCCGCAAACTGTTTATGTGAGTAACAGTTGTTTAAGTAATACACAGTTCTAGACTGAGGTCAAGCCGATCCGAGGAGACCCGCGTGAACCAGCCCGAGCCGCCCGCCGATCCCGAGCAGCCCCGCGGCGTCGCCCTGGCCTGGGGCGTCGCCGCGCACCCGCAGCGCGGGCCGAAGCGCGAGCTGTCGATCGAGCGGATCGTGGACGCCGCGATCGAGATCGCCGACGCCGAGGGCATCGCCGCCGTGTCGATGAGCCGCGTCGCGAGCGCGCTCGGGTTCACGACGATGTCGCTCTACCGCTACGTCACGAGCAAGGACGACCTGGTGCTCCTGATGCAGGAAGGGGCGAGCCGTCCCGCGCAGCCGGATGCCTCGGTCGAGCGCGACTGGCGGGCCGGGGTCACCGCCTGGGCCCTCGGCATGCGCGCCACGTACCGCGAGCACCCGTGGCTCGTCGACATCCCGGTCTCCGGGGCGCCGATGACCCCCAACAGCCTGCAGATCGTGGACTGGTTCCTGCACGAGGTCGGCGGGCTGCCGCTGAGCGACGGCGAGAAGATGTCCGCGCTGCTGCTGCTCACCGCGTACATCCGGGCGACGAGCGCACAGGAGCGCGACCTCGCGTCCGCGGCGCTCGAGCACGACGTGTCGGGATCGAGCGCCTTCGCGGCGCTCGCCGAACTCGTCACCCCCGAACGCTTCCCGGCGCTCAGCCCGCTGTTCGCCGCGGGCGGCTACGTGCCCCCGCCCGGCTCGGAGGAGGACGACGTCGATGCCGACTTCACCTTCGGGCTCGAGCGGATCCTCGACGGCCTGCAGTACCACCTCGACCGGCTCGCCCCCGGATCGAGCGACGGCGGCGTGCGGGACGACGCGCGGCCGGCGCCCGACGACGGCCCGACCCTCGACCCGCTCCTGGTGCTCCCCCGCGACCAGAAGGTGCGGGAGGCGAGCAAGGATCGCAAGGAGGCGGAGCAGCGGGTGCGCGAGGCCGAGAAGGCGCTGCGCGAGGCGCGCAAGCGCGAACGCGAAGCCGTCAAGCACGCCCTCGAGCACGAGCGGCTCGCGCGGGAGAAGGCGGCCGAGCGCGTCAAGCGCGGGTAGCCGAGCGCGGCGCGTCCGACGGGCGGCTCGGCTCAGCGCAGCGCGTCCGACGGGCGGCTCGGCTCAGCGCAGCGCGGTCGTCGCCCGGTCGCGCGAGGTGAGGTCGCGATGGTGCGCGATGCCGTGCCAGCCGTCGGCCTCGAGCAGCGCCGCGATCGGCGCGGCCTGCAGCTCGCCGTGCTCGATCACGAGCAGGCCCCCCGGGTGCAGCAGCCGCAGCGCCCGCTGCGAGAGCGCACGCACCACGTCGAGCCCGTCGATCCCGCCGTAAAGCGCCATGGCGGGGTCGTGCAGCCACACCTCCGGGTCGCGCGGCACGGCCTCGTCGGGCACGTAGGGCGGATTGGAGATCACGAGGTCGACCGTTCCGTCGAGCTCGGGCAGCGCCTCGGCGAGATCGGCGTGCACGACTGCGAGATTCGACCCGGCGAACCGGCCGGCGTTGCGCCGGGTCCACTCGACGGCATCGGACGACTTCTCGACCGCGTACACCCGGGAATGCGGCACCTCGGTCGCGAGCGAGATGGCGATCGCGCCGCTGCCGGAGCCGAGGTCGACCGCGACCGGCTCCGGCGAGGGCACGGCGCGCAGTGCGTCGACCGCGATCTGCGTGACCTGCTCGGTCTCGGGACGCGGCACGAAGACGCCCGGGCCCACGTAGAGCTCGAGGGAGCGGAAGGCGGCCCGCCCGG
>JBDIAF010000329.1:0-3098 GCA_039812245.1 Agromyces sp.
CCGCTGAGCCCACGGCTCGTACGCGTGCTGGGGCGTGCCACGCACAGTGCCGTGCCGTGCCGTGCCCTGCCGCACGCTGCCGTGCTCGCGCGGCGCTCCCGGAGTTTGCAGGATGAGCGCGATCATCCCCGTATATCGAGGGGATGAGGCGCGTGGTCCTGCAAACTCGTGCGAGCGGAGCGGGCGAGCGGAGTGGCGAGCGGCGAGCGGAGCAGCGAGTGGAGCGGGCGAGCGGAGCGGGTGGCGGCACGGGTGACGCAGCACGGGTGGCGCGGCGCGGTCCGTCTCCGAACGGGCGGATGCCCCGGGCGTCGGCCCGGGGCATCCGTGTCGTCGTCGTCGTGCTGGGCGGCGGCGATCAGCGCTCGTCGTGGCGCGGGCCGCGCTCGAACACGTCGGCGTCGAGCACGAGCTGCTCGGCCTCGGCCTCGTCGGTCACGACGTCCTCGCCGGCCGCCGCGGCCTTCTTCGCCTTGGACCGCTCGCGCAGGTAGTGCCAGAGCGTGATGATCGCCGTGCCGCCGACGGCGGCGAGCAGGATGAGGTCGATGTAGTTCTGCACGAAGGTCGCGATCGGCGGGATGAAGCCGATCAGGTAGCCGAACATCGTGAGCCCGAAGCCCCACAGCACCGCGCCGATGAAGTTGTAGAGGGTGTAGGTCCACTTGTTCATGTGGCCGACGCCCGCCGCCACCGGCGCGAAGGTGCGCACGATCGGCACGAAACGGGCGAGGATGATCGTGAGCCCGCCGAACCGGTCGAAGAAGGCGTTGGTGCGCTCGACGTTCTTGACGCTGAAGAGGCCCGATTCCTTGCGTTCGAAGACCGCGGGCCCCGCCTTGTGGCCGATGTAGTAGCCGACCTCGCCGCCGATGAACGCCGCGAGGCCGATGAGCAGTGCCACCCACCACACGCTGATGCCGAACACGCCGTTGGGTGCGTAGTCCTGCGGGTGCGAGAGCAGCCCCGAGATGACGAGCAGCGTGTCGCCCGGCAGCAGGAACCCGACGAGCAGGCCCGTCTCGGCGAACACGATCGCGCACACCACGACGAGGGCCCAGGGCCCGGCCGCGGAGATGATCGTCTCGGGGTCGAGCCAGGGGATGAGCGAGGTGTGGATCACGGAATGGGCTCCAGTCGTCGGGCGCGGCGTACCGCGTCGCGGCGGGCGGGTGTCGCTGCAGTCTACCGACGAGCGCGGCGCGCCGCCTGAGTGCGAGCACCGAAATCATCCGTGCGGATGACGTGCCGACGAGGCATCCGTCAGCCGTCGAGCGCCTCGAAGATCGCGCCGTTGTAGCGGAACGAGGCGCGCACCTCGTCGATGAGCGCGTCCACCTGGCTCGGGTCGAGGGCGAGCGCGTTCATCGCCTCGCGGTAGCGGCGCTTGTAGCGCACGGGGCCGTCGTCGCCGAGGTCGAAGTCGTAGAAGCCCAGCTGCTCGGCGGTGGCGCCGTAGTGGCGGGCCACGAGCGCCGCGATCGCCTGGCCGCCCGAGAGGTCGCCGAGGTAGCGGGTGTAGTGGTGGGCGAGGTAGCGCACGTCGTCGTCGGCGATCTCGCGCAGGTGCGCCGCGTACTCCGCGGTCGCGGGCAGAGCGGGGTGCGTCTCGCGCCAGTCGGCCGCGCCGAGCGCGGCGAGGTCGGACTCGATCGCGGCCATGCGGGCGAGCGCGGGGTCGAAGACGGCGGGGTCGTCGACGCGGATGCCTCGCGACTCGAGCGCCTCGTACACCCACGCCAGCTGGGCGAGGTAGCGGGTGTAGTCGTCGAGCGAGCGCTCGCCGCGCATCAGCTCGACGATGAAGCCGCGGGTCTCGGTCGCGCGGTGGTCGTCGGCCGAGGCGGCGCGCACGAGCGCGGCGACGTCGAGGGGCTCGGTCGCGGCGTCGCGGGCGATGACGGGCGTGGCGGTCGACATGTGGCACCTCGGGTTCGTAGACGGGTTAGGCAAGGTTTACCTTACCGGGTGGGGCTCGGGATTGCACCCGTCGTGTCCGTTTCGAACGTCGGAGGGTGCGGGTAGCGTCGCGCGCATGAGGTACGGATTCATCTACCCCGGCACCGATCCCGAGTTCGCCGTCGAGCTGGCGGTGCTCGCCGAGCGGCACGGCTGGCACGGCTTCTTCGTGTGGGAGGGCATCTGGGCGACCGATCCCTGGGCGGTGCTCGGGGCGGCCGCGGTGCGCACCTCCACGATCCGCCTCGGCACCATGCTCACGCCCGTGCCGCGGCGGCGCCCGTGGGAGCTTGCGGGTCAGACCATGACGGTCGACCGGCTCTCGAAGGGGCGACTCGTGCTCTCGGCTGGCCTCGGCGTGCCCGAAGACGTCGAGGAGCGGTTCTGGATCTTCGAGCACGACCCCGGCCGCCGCGAACGCGCCGAGCTGCTCGACGAGTCGCTCGAGCTGCTGCCGAAGCTGTGGCGGGGCGAGCCGTTCGAGCACGAGGGCGCCCATTACACGGTGCGGCGCACCGACGAGATGCTGCCGCCCGCCTCGGTGCAGCAGCCCATCCCGATCTGGGCCGTCGGCCTCTGGCCGAAGCCGCGCTCGATGCGCCGGGTCGCGCGCCTCGACGGGTGGCTGCCGAACTTCGCGCCGCCCGGTGGTGGGGCGGCCGGGCCCGACGCGCAGCGCGAGCTGTTCACGCCGGCGATCGGCGCCGAGGCGATGGCCTGGCTGCGGGCCGAGCGCGAGCGCATCGGACTCGGCGATCGGCCCTTCGACTGGGTGCAGGAAGGCACGACCTCGGGCACCGATCGGCGGGCCGACGCCGAAGCGGTCGCGCCCTGGATGGCGGCGGGCGCGACGTGGTGGCTCGACACCGACTGGTCGGTGCCGGCCGAGCACATGGAGGAGTACGCGAGGGCGAGGCTCGCGGCGGGGCCACCGGTGGGGTGACCGGCTGCTGCGATCGGCGGTGCGCTTGCTGTGCGGGCGCGGCGCGCTCGGTGCGGAAGGAGGGACTTGAACCCTCACGCCCGAAGGCACAGGAACCTAAATCCTGCGTGTCTGCCGATTTCACCACTCCCGCGAGTGCCCGTTCAGTCTAGGCGTCGGCCGCATCGGGCGATCGCCCAGCCCCGATTCCGGATGT
>JBDIAF010000330.1:0-3081 GCA_039812245.1 Agromyces sp.
GCCGTGCACCTCGCCCCGCCAAGCGCCCGTCGGGTGCTCGCGGGCCTCGATGAAGTCCTTGAACCGGCGCAGGTCGCGGGCCACGAGCATGTCGTCCATCTGCAGGGCGGCGCCCGCCTTCTCGGTGAACGTCTCCGGCTCCCATTCCATGGTGAGCGCGACGTGCGTGTGCCCGTCGGCCTCTGGCCGGAAGTCGACCCGGCCGCGGTGCAGCACCTCGCCCACGCTGCGCCACGCGACGTGGTCGTCGGGCACCTGGTCGGAGATCTGCGCGTCGAATTCGCGGCGGACGCCGCCGAGGCTCACGACCCAGTGCGTCATGGTGTCGTCGATCTGGGTCACCTCGTCGACGCCGTCGAGGAACTCGGGGAACGACTCGAACTGCGTCCACTGGTCGTAGGCCGTGCGCACCGGCACGTCCACGTCCACGTCCGCGGTGATGGTGGTGCTCATCTCGGTACTCCTCTCAGAGGCGGCTCCGCCGGCTGGGCGGTTCCGCCTCGATCACTCAGGACTCGCCGCTCAGGCGCTGCCGCGACCGGCGATCGCCCTGATGAGCCAGCTGATGATCGCGATCGCGAGCAGCACCAGTCCGACCCAGAGCAGGAAGTTCAGCGACTGCACGAGTCCGCCGGTGATGGCGAGGATGATCGCGATGATCACGACGATGGTCAGCAGGATGTTCATGTGGAACCCCTTCCTTCAGGCCACGGCCGATCGTGCGGCCGTGGCGACGATTCCACGGTGGCATCCCCGAGGGGGCCACGGCAGGGGGTTGACGCGGGCGACGCGGGCGTGCCAATGCGCGGCCGCGTCGTGCGCGGGGGCGCCGCGACGCGGGCGGCGCTCGGAGCTGTCAACCCCCTGCAGGCGCCGCGGTCGGCTGCGTAGCGTGGGCCGCGACGTGAAAAGGAGAGAGCCATGACGCGACCCGCGGACCTGATCGATCCGACCACCAAGCATCCCGCCGGGCCATTCCCGCGCCAGCAGCAGACCCCGCCCGGCACGACCGACGCGATGGCGCCGACGCCCGACCACGGCGAGGAGAGCTACCGGGGCAGCGGGCGGCTGCAGGGGCGGCGCGCGCTCATCACCGGCGGAGACTCGGGCATCGGCCGCGCCGTCGCCATCGCCTTCGCCCGGGAGGGCGCCGACGTCGCCATCGGCTATCTCGAGAGCGAGCAGCCGGACGCCGAGGAGACCGCCCGCTGGATCGAGGACGCCGGGCGCCAGGCCCTGCTGCTCCCCGGCGACCTGCGCAGCGAGACGCTCTGCGACCACCTCGTCGAACGGGTCCGATCCACCTTCGGCGGGCTCGATCTGCTCGTGCTGAACGCCGCCCACCAGCGCGACCGCGGCGGCATCGACGAACTGCCCACCGACGACTTCGAGACCGTCATGCGGGTGAACCTCTTCGCCCCGGTCTTCCTCGCCCGCGCCGCCGTGCCGCACCTGGCGCCGGGCTCCAGCATCATCGCGACGACCTCGATCCAGGGCTTCGACCCCTCGTCGCGGCTCGTCGACTACGCGATGACCAAGGCCGCGCTCGTCGCGTTCACCAAGGCGCTCGCCGAGGAGCTCGGGCCACGGGGCATCCGGGTCAACGCGGTCGCGCCGGGCCCCATCTGGACGCCGCTCATCCCGGCGACCGGATGGCCCGACAAGCTGCCGGAGTTCGGCAAGAACACGCCCCTGGGGCGCGCCGGGCAGCCCGCCGAGCTCGCGGGGGCGTACGTGTACCTCGCATCGGAGGACGCCTCGTACGTCTCGGGCGCGATCCTGCCGGTCACCGGCGGGCGCGGGCTCTGAACGGCCGGGCGGATGCCTCGGCTGCGGCGGGTGCAGCCGTACGTGTCGCCCGGCTATCGGCGGATCCGGCGGGGCACCGGCTTCGAGTACCGGCACGTCGGCGGGGCGGGCCGCGCGGGAACGGCCGCCGAGGACGACGGGCCGGTCGGGCGGGCGGAGCGCCGCCGCCTCGACGACCTCGCCGTGCCGCCGGCGTGGCGAGAGGTGTGGATCGCCGAGGCGCCGAACGCGCACATCCTCGCGGTCGGGGTCGACGACGCCGGGCGGCGGCAGTACCTCTACCATCCGGCCTGGCGGGAGCGCCGCGACAGCGAGAAGTTCGAGCGCATGCAGCGGCTCGCCCTCGCGATGCCGTCGGCGAGGAACGCCGCCCTGCTCGCGCTCGACGACCCCGAGCGCACGCGCCGGCGGGCGCTCGCCGCGGCGTTCCGCACTCTCGACCTGGGCGCGCTGCGGGTGGGCTCGGAGGAGTACCTGGCCTCGGCCCGCACGCGCGGGCTCACGACGCTGCTCGTCCGCAACGCCGCGGTGGACGGGGAGACCGTGCGGCTGCGGTTCCGCGCCAAGGGCGGAGCCCTGCAGCGGGTCGTCCTCGAGGACCCGCGGCTCGCCCGCTTCGTCGCCTCGGGCGCGCGCAGGCCCGACGCCCGCCTGTTCAGCTGGCGCTCGGAGCACGGGGTGCGCGCGATCGCGCCCAGCGAGGTCAACGACGAGCTGCGCGAGCGCACCGGCGGCGACTTCACCGCGAAGGACGTACGCACGCTGCGCGGCACGCTGGCCGCGGCCGTCGCGCTCGCCGAGGCCGGTCCCGCGCCCACCACCCGCAAGCGGGGTGCGGCCATCCGGGGCGCGTACCTCGCGGCGAGCGAGGTGCTGCACAACACCCCGGCCGTCGCCCGCTCGAGCTACGTGGACCCGCGGGTGATCGCCGCGTACGAGCAGGGCCGCGTGCTCGACGTCGGGGGCGAGCCCGAGCCGGCACTGGTCGAGCTGCTCGAGGCGCCCGGCGACGGGTCGAGCGGCCGCGCGGCCGGCTGAGCCCCGCGCTCGCCCGCGAGGGCCGCGACGTCGTCGTGATCGACGCGGGGCGACCCGGCAGCGGAACCACCGGCCGCTCGACCGGGAAGGTGACGCTGCTGCAGGGGGCGCGCCTCGGCGAGGTCGCCGAGCACAACGCGGCGGGCGTGGTGGACGCCTACGTGGAGGCCTGCCGGGCGGGCGCGGACTGGATCCGCACCCATCGCGGCTCGGCCGAGGGCGGGTGGGAGACCG
>JBDIAF010000331.1:0-3077 GCA_039812245.1 Agromyces sp.
GACCTCGGCCTCGTCGAGGCGGCGCAGCACCGCGGCGAGCGTGGACGCCTTCGCGAGCCGCGACCTGGTGGCGGCCATCGCATCGGCGACCTCGACCAGCTCCTCGAGCAGCATGCGCCCAGTCTGGCACCGGCCGCCGACATGCCGCGCGTGCTCGAGCGGCCCGTCGACGGCGCGGAGCGTCGCCTTGCGCCTTCCCCTGGGGCAGCGCCTACCGTGGCGCTATGACCATCACCACAGGCGCGCTCGCGGCGACGGCGGGCATCAGCCCGAAGGCGGTCCGGCTCTATCTCGAGCGCGGCCTCCTCGAGGCCGAGCGCACGTCGAACGGGACGCGCCTGTTCGACGAGGCGTCCGTCGCGCGCGTCCGCCGGATCGCGGCGATGCGCCGGATCGACCTCTCGCTCCGGCAGATCGCCGCCGTGCTCGACGCGCCCGACGCCGTCGCGGCGTTCGACGAGGTGTGGAGCGTTCGCCGTCGGCGCTTCGGCGAGCTCCTCGACAAGGGCGAGCGGGCCAGGGACCTGCTGCTCGACGCCCGCCCACGGTCGGCCGGCCCGCGGGCGACCGCGGAGTTCACGGTGCGGTATCGCCGTTCCGGCCGGCACCTGCGGCTCTCGCTGGAGGTGCTCGCATCACTCGACGAGCTCCCGCGTGAGATCCCGGCCGCGACGAACGCGCTGTTCGAGAGCCTCCACCGTGCGTCCGTTCCACTCGCCGGGCCGCCGTACGTCGAGTACCCCGAGCGGCTCACCGACGGGTTCCGGGGCCGGATCCGCGTCCACGCGCCCGTCGACGCCGTGCTCGCGCCGCGCGGACGCGAGACGCTCTCGCTCCGCGAGGAGTGCGAGGAGGCCGTGATCGAGCTGGCCGGCGACCGCGCGTACGACCGGGGCGTCGTCGTCGCAGCGCACGACCGGCTCTCGCGCTCCCGCTTCGACCCGCGCCTCCGCCCGGCGAGCGACACTCGCGAGGTCTACTCGCCCGGCTTCGGCGACCCCGCTGCCGACGGCACCGTCCTGGAGATCTGCGTCTCGGTGTCGCCGCGTACCCTTGAGGGATGACCGCCCAGCTCGCCGCCGCCGACTGGCGCGCCCGCGAGCGGGCGCACCAGGAGCGCGCCGACGCGCTCACCGCCGGGCACCGGGCCCGCACGGCTCGCCGCGAGGCCCACCCCGTCGAGGACTTCCTCTTCACCTACTACTCGTACTCGCCGAGCCTGCTGCGGCGCTGGCATCCAGGCGGGGGCGTCGAACTGGCGGATGCCTCGGCGGAGCCGCGCGCCGCCTGGCGCTGGTACGCCCCCGGCGCCGCACCAGGCTCGCTCGTGGTCGACGCTGCCGCGCTGCGCGCCGAGAAGGCGCCGATGCTCGCGGCGATCGAGCGGATCCTGCGGCTGACGGCCGCCCGGCCCGGGCAGTTCGGCTGCTTCGGGCTGCACGAGTGGGCGATGGTGTACCGGCAGTCCGAGCACCGGCACCCGGTGCCGCTGCGACTCGGCCAGGCCGCCACCGACGCGGTCGTCGAGGGTCACGAGCTGCGCTGCACCCACATCGACGCGTTCCGCTTCTTCACGCCAGACGCGGTGCCGCGCAACCGTTTCGCCCCGACCCGTGAGAGCCAGCCGGCCATCGAGCAGCCGGGCTGCCTGCACGCCGGCATGGACGTCTACAAGTGGGCGATGAAGCTCGGGCCGCTCGTCCCGGGCGAGCTGCTGCTCGACGCCTTCGAGCTCGCCCGAGACATCCGGTATCTCGACATGCAGGCCTCGCCGTACGACATGGCGCCGTGGTCGGGGGCGCCGGTGCGCATCGAGACGCCCGAGGGCAAGGCCGAGTACGTCAGGCGGCAGCGCGGCTTCTCTGAGCGCTCGAACGCGCTGCGCGCGAAGCTGCTCGAGGCGGCGTTCGCGCCCGAGCCGGCGGCCGGCTGACGGCTCCTCGCGGGACGCGCTTCCCGTACCTCGGACTGGGGCGGACTTCCCACTCCGGATCGCCCCCGAGCGGCGGGATCCTGTGGCAGGGTGGTGGAATCCGGTCGCCCGCGTTCGTGCGGACGTACCCGGTCCGGATGCCGAGCACCCATCATCGCCGAGCGAAGGAAGACGTCCGTGACCCTGCGCGCCCTGCCCCGCCGTCGACGTCGATCCGCCCTGGCGGCCGCCGCTGCGGCTGCAGCGATCGCCGTGCTCGCGCTGGGCGCCGCCCTGCCGGCGTCGGCAGTCGCCGACCCCGCCGCGGAGCAGCGCCCCGTGGAGATGACGCGAGAACTGCAGCGGAAGATCCAGGCGCACATCGACGACTTCCTCGCGAAGTACAACGTCCCGGGAGTCTCCGTCGCAGTGGTCACCCCCGATCCGGCCGGACCTGAGCCCGTGATCACGACCTTCGCCGCCGGCGTCCCCGCCATCGACGCTCCGGCGCCGGTCGACGCCTCGACGCAGTTCGAGCTCGGCTCGGAGACCAAGGTGTTCACCGCCGACCTGCTGGCGTACCTGGTCGCGACCGGTCAGGTGGCGCTCTACGACCCGGTGCAGGACTTCGCGCCGCCCGGCGTCATCGTGCCGGAGTGGATCGACCCGCAGACCGGCGAGCGGACGGCGATCACCCTCGGGAACCTCGCCACCCATCAGGCGGGCCTGACCGACATGCCTCCGAACTTCCAGGCCGGGTGCCACGACGACCCCGCCTGCGTGAACCCCCGCCCCGGGTACACCCAGGCGATGCTGTGGGACGCCTTCGAGATGCCGTGCTGGGAGGCACGCCTCTGCCCGCTGTGGAAACCCGGCACCGACTGGCTCTACTCCGACTGGGGGTTCGCCCTGCTCGGCACCATCGTGTCGAACCTCCTCGATCCCGTCGACGAGTCCCAGCCGCCCGCGTTCCAGGCCTCGCTCGACCAGACCTTCCTCGACGACCTGGGGATGACGTCGACCGTGCTCGAGACCTCCGACGGAGCGCGCCTGGCCGTCCCGTACGCGTCGAACGGGGCGCCGGCGTTCTACTGGAACAACACCAATGCGTACAGCGGTGCCGGCGGACTCATCTCGGACGCCACGGACATGGGCACCTGGCTCG
>JBDIAF010000332.1:0-3073 GCA_039812245.1 Agromyces sp.
CCTACAAGCTGCAGCTGCACCACGCCGAGGACGCCGGCGCCGGCGCCGTGCTCATGGCGAGCCGGCACCTCGCCCGCGCCGCGCAGTCGGCCGACGACTACCGTCGCGTGTACGGCGAGGTGCTCGCGGCCGCGGGCGCACCGGTCGTGCTGCACTGGCTCGGCACCGCGTTCGACCCGGCGCTCGCAGGCTACTTCACTTCGACGGAGCTCAGTACGAGCGACTCATACGTGGATGCCGCGACAGGCACGCTGCTCGACATCATCGAGCAGGCGCCCGAGAAGGTGTCGGGCGTGAAGATGAGCCTGCTCGACGCCGACGCCGAGATCTCGGTGCGCCGGCGCCTGCCCGAGACGGCGCGCATGTTCACCGGCGACGACTTCCACTACGTCGGACTCATCGAGGGCGACCCTTCGGCGGGCTCAGGGCAGGCGCGCTCGCACTCCGATGCACTGCTCGGCGCGTTCGCCGCGGTCGCGCCGAACGCCTCGGCGGCGATCCAGGCGCTCGACGCCGGCGACGCCGACGGCTACCGGGCCGTCCTCGGCCCGACCGAGGAGCTCTCGCGACAGGTGTTCGCCGCACCGACCTACTACTACAAGACCGGAGTCGCCTTCCTCTCGTGGCTGAACGGCCACCAGCCGGCGTTCCAGATGGTCGGCGGCCTGCACGCCGCCCGCAGCCTGCCGCACCTCTCGCGCATCGTCGAGCTCGCGAACGGCTCGGGCTCGCTCGAGCGACCCGAGCTCGCCGCCGCCCGCTGGCACTCGCTGCTCACGCTCAACGGCGTCGCGGTCGCGGCCGCAGTCGACGAGGCATCCGCCCTCACCGAGGTGAACGCATGACCGCCCACCCGCGCCTGTCCATGAACGTCGGCACGATCAAGTACGCGAGCTTCGACGAGTCCCTGCGCGTGCTCGTCGACGCCGGCTACGAGTCGGTCGGGCTCTGGCGCGAGCCGGTCGCCGAGGTCGGCCTCGCCGAAGCGGCCAAGCGCTTCGGCGACTCGGGCCTGCGCCTGTCGACGCTCTGCCGCCAGGGCTTCTTCACCATGGCCGAGGGCGCCGAGCGTCGGGCCTCGATCGACGAGAACCGCCGCGCGATCGAGGAGACCGCGACGCTCGCCGCCGCGGGCGCCGAGGGCTCTCGCGCGGTGCTGGTGCTGGTCGCGGGCGGGCTCCCCGAGGGGTCGCGAGACCTCGTCGGCGCCCGCGACCGCGTCGCCGACGCCCTCGAGGAGCTCGCGCCCGAGGCATCCGCCGCCGGGGTGACCCTCGCGATCGAGCCGCTGCACCCGATGTACGCGTCCGACCGCGCGGTCGTGTCGACGCTCAAGCAGGCGCTCGACCTGGCCGCGCCGTTCGACCCGGCGGTCGTCGGCGCGGCGGTCGACACGTTCCACATCTGGTGGGACCCGGAGGCGCTCGCGCAGATCGAGCGCGCCGGCCGCGAGGGGCGAATCGCGACGTATCAGGTCTGCGACTGGGCCACGCCGCTGCCGGCGGACGTGCTGCTCGGCCGGTACTACCCCGGCGACGGCGTGATCGACTTCGAGCGGTTCACCCGTGCCGTGGAGGCGAGCGGATACGACGGCGACGTCGAGGTCGAGCTGTTCAACGCCGACATCTGGGCGACCCCGCACGACGAGGTCGCCCGTCGCACCGCCGAGGCGTTCGCCGACGCGGTCGCGCCGCACCTCGCCGTGCGCACCGGCACCGCCGCCGTCGGCTGAACGGCGTCACGACGAAGAACCGGCCGGCTCCCGAGGGAGCCGGCCGGTTCTTCATATCGCCGAGCGCGCGTCATGCCGTCCAGGTGGTCTTGGTGTTGACGAACTCGCGGATGCCGTGGGCGCCGAGCTCACGGCCGTAACCGGAATCCTTGATCCCGCCGAAGGGGAGCCCGAAGAACGAGGCGGTGTTGCCGTTCGCGAACACCGCCCCGAACTCGAGCTCATCCTGCAGCCGAGCGATCTCCTCAGTGTCCGTCGTCCAGACGCTCGCCGCGAGCCCGAACTCGGAATCATTGGCCGCCTCGATCGCGTCCTCGATCGAGGCGACCTTGTACACGCACGCGACCGGGCCGAAGCACTCCTCGCGATGGATCCGCATCTGCGGGGTCACCCCGGTCAGCACCGTCGCCGGATAGAACCAGCCCGCGCCGTCGGGCAGCACCCCGCCGGTGAGCACGGTGACGCCCTTCTCGATCGCGTCCGCGACGAGCGCGTGCGCATCGGCCCGGACCTGCTCCGTCGCCATCGGCCCGAACGAGACCGATTCATCGAACGGGTCCCCGTAGCTGGTCGCTGCCATGCCCGAGACGAACGCGTCGACCCATTCGTCGTAGACGTCCTCGTGCACGTAGAACCGCTTCGCACAGATGCACGACTGCCCGCTGTTCTGGGTCCGGGACGCGACGCCCATCGCCGCCGACCGGGCGACGTCTGCGGAGGGCAGCACGATGAACGCGTCCGTGCCGCCGAGTTCGAGCACGCTCTTCTTGATGTTGCGGCCCGCAGCCTCGGCGACCGCCGCGCCCGCCCCGACCGAGCCGGTCAGCGTCACCGCCCGGATGCGGCGGTCCTGGATCAGCGCGGAGGCCGCGGCCCCCTCGATGAGCAGGGTCTGGAACGCGCCAGCGGGGAACCCGGCCCGTTCGAACAGCTCGCCCAGGTACAGGGCCGTCTGCGGCACGCTCGACGCGTGCTTCAAGAGGCCCGTGTTGCCGGCCATCAGCGCGGGCGCCGCGAAGCGGATCACCTGCCAGTACGGGTAGTTCCACGGCATCACCGCGAGCACCGTGCCGATCGGCTGGTAGACGACGCGCGCCGCGCTCGCGCCGACCGAGGCCGCGGGCACCGGCTCCTCCGCCGCGAGGTACTCCTCCGCATGGTCGGCGTACCAGCGCATGCCGTTGGCCGACTTCGTCACCTCGTACTTCGCCGTGGCGAGCGTCTTGCCCATCTCGGTCGAGGCGAGCGCCGCCGCCTGTTCGAGGTCCGCATCCATCAGCTCGGCGGCCCGACGCATCCACGCGGCCCGCTCGGCGAACGTCGTGCGCCGCAGCACCGCGT
>JBDIAF010000333.1:0-3071 GCA_039812245.1 Agromyces sp.
TGAAGGAGCGCGGCGTCTTCGTCCTCGGCCTCGACGGCGACGGCGACGTCTCGCTGCCGGGCCTCAGCTTCGCGAACGGACCGGTCGTCATCGTCGTCGGCAGCGAGGGCAAGGGCCTCTCGCGCCTCGTCACCGAGACCTGCGACGCGGTCGTCTCGATCCCGATCTCGGCAGCCACCGAGTCGCTGAACGCCGGCATCGCGGCCTCCGTCACCCTCTACGAGATCTCGAGGTTGCGCGCCGCCGGGCCGGTGTCCGACTAGGGGCGGCATCCGTCACCTTCTACGAGATCTCGAGGTTGCGCGCCGCCGGGCCGGTGTCCGACTAGGGGCGGCGTTCGTCACGCTTCGAGATCTCGAGGTCGCGCGGCAGCAGTAGCCGGTTCGCCGGCTGCTGCGGGGATGTCAAGGGGGCGGCGCCGCGGGCGATGCGCCAGTAGCGTCGGTGTCATGGATCAGGCACACGACCGCATCTCCGACATCGTCGAGTCCGCCGACGTGGCGATGCTCACCACGAGCGGAGCCGGCGGGGCCCTGCACGCGCGCCCGCTCGCCGCCCTGCAGGACGGATTCGACGGGACGCTCCGCTTCCTCGTCGAGGACCCGAGTCCGAAGGTCGCGGAGATCGCCGCGGACCCGCGGGTCAACGTCGCGTTCTCGTCGAAGAAGGGCTACCTCTCGGTCGCCGGCACCGCGCACGTGGTCGAGGGCGACGCCGATGCCGTCGACGAGCTGTGGGGCCCCGCCGCAGAGGCGTGGTTCCCCGGCGGGCGCGACGACCCCGAGATCGTCGTGCTCGAGGTGGTGCCCGAGAGCGCCGAGTACTGGGCGCTGACCGAGCCGGGGGTCGTCGCCGCGGCGAAGGCGGTCCGCGCCTTCTTCACGAAGGAGCAGCCGGACATCGGCGAGAACCGGACGGTCGAGCTCTGAGCCCGCGGGGGCGGTCGGGCGACCGGCGGGCTAGACCTTGAGCCGCCAGTCGCGTTCGTCGTCGGGATCGACGACGGCGACCGACGCGGTGTCGGGAACGACCTCGACGGCGGCCGTGAAGGCGTCGGTGGGCGGCCCGATCACGGTCGCCTCGTCGCGGCGGTGCCGCAGCACGGTGTTGATGTAGCTCGTCACCGCCTCGGCGAGCGGGATGTCGTGGCCGGCTCGCTGCGCCATGAACCAGCGGTGCTCGAGCAGCTGGTGGAAGACCTCGGCCGGCTCGAGCTTGCCGCGGAGGTCGGCGGGGATGGCCCTCACCACCGGTTCGAACACGCGCACGAGCCACTCGTGCGCGACCATCTCCTCGTCGAGGTCGGCCTTGCCGTAGCTCGCGCGGTACGAGTCGAGGTCGTTCAGCAGGCGCCGGGCCTGGTTCTCGCCCGCGTCGAGGCCCGTGAGACGCAGCAGCCGGCGCTGATGGTGCCCGGCGTCGACGACCTTCGGCTGGATCCGCACCGTCGTTCCCGACTCGTCGGTCTTGATCGCGAGCTCCTCGATGTCGAAGCCGAGGGCGTTGAGCCGCTGGACGCGCTCGTTGATCCGCCAGCGCTCGGCCGCCTCGAACGACTCGGAGCCGGTGAGCTCGGTCCAGAGCCTGCGATAGGCGTCGACGATGCCGTTCGAGATGCGCACCGGGTCGAGCTCGTCGGCGACGCGGCCGCCCGCCTCGAGGTCGAGCAGCTCACCGGCGATGTTGACCCGGGCGATCTCGAGGTCGTTCTCGCGCTGCCCGTTCGAGAGGCCGCCCTCGTACAGCTTGCCCGTCTCTGCGTCGACGAGGTAGGCGGCGAAGGCGCCCGCGTCGCGGCGGAACAGCGTGTTCGAGAGCGACACGTCCCCCCAGAAGAACCCGACGATGTGCAGGCGGACGAGCAGCACCGCGAGCGCATCCACGAGGCGCGTGGCGGTGTCGGGGCGAAGGGTCTGCGAGAACAGCGCCCGGTACGGCAGCGAGAAGCGCAGGTGGCGGGTGACGAGCACGGGCTTCAGGGGCTCGCCCTCGGCGTCGCTGCGACCCGTGATGACGGCGACGGGTTCGACGCAGGGGATCTCGAGCCGCTGCAGCGTGCGCAGCATCTCGTATTCGCCCTTCGCCATCTCGGCGGTGGTCTCCTTGATGGCGACGACGTGCTCGCCGAGGTGGGCGAAGCGCACGAGGTGGCGCGAGATGCCCTTCGGCAGCGCCGCGATCGTGTCGCTCGGCCACGCCTCGAGGGGCAGCTGCCAGGGCAGGTCGAGCAGGGCGGGGTCGGCCATGGCCGAGGTGATGGAGAGCGATCCGCTCATGCGCCCATCCTTTCAGACGTCGGTCGGCCGGACGACGGGCGCCCCGGCATCCGGTGCCGGAACGGCGAATGCCGGTCGGGAGCGTTCCCGACCGGCATCCGCGTGGTTCCGGTGTTCAGTCGTCGCGGCGTCGGCCTCAGCCGGCGACGACGCGGTGGCCGAGGCGCTCGCCCGACTCGGCGTCGAAGACGTGCACGTGGTGCGGCACCGGGGTGAGGTAGACCGTGTCGCCCGCGAACGGGTGGCTGCGGCCGTCGACGCGCGCGACGATGTCGGTGCGCTTGCCCTCGATCTCGGAGTGGCCGTAGAGGTAGCCGTCTGCGCCGAGCTCCTCGACGAGGTCGACCTTGACCGCGAGGCCGTCGCCTGCCGTGGTCGAGACCTGGATGTCCTCGGGGCGAACGCCGACCGTGACGACCTTGCCGCTCGCGTTGTCGAGCACCTCGCGCTCGACCGGCACGAGGGCCGAGCCGAACTTGATGCCGCCGTCGGCGACGTCGGCGTGGAAGAGGTTCATCGCGGGCGAGCCGATGAAGCCGGCCACGAACACGTTCGACGGCTTCTCGTAGAGGTCGCGCGGCGAGCCGACCTGCTGCAGCACGCCGTCCTTCAGCACGGCGATGCGGTCGCCCATGGTGAGCGCCTCGGTCTGGTCGTGCGTGACGTAGACCGTGGTGACGCCGAGGCGGCGCTGCAGCGAGGCGATCTGGGTGCGGGTCTGCACGCGCAGCTTCGCGTCGAGGTTCGACAGCGGCTCGTCCATGAGGAAGACCTGCGGCTGGCGCACGATCGCGC
>JBDIAF010000334.1:0-3071 GCA_039812245.1 Agromyces sp.
TTCGAGGCGATCGCCGACGTGCTCGCGCCGACGCTCTACTCGCACGTGCGCGTGCTCTTCACCGGGAAGGTGGTGGACGTCGAGCGCCGCACGACCGAGGGCTTCGCGAAGGGTCGTGCGGTGATCGCCTCCCCCGACGGCGACGGCGAGACGCTCGAGATCGCGTTCCAGAACGAGAACCTCGTGGCCCGGCGCGACGGACGGCTGGTCGCGATCGTCCCCGACCTCATCTGCGTGGTCGACCACGAGACGGCCGAGCCGATCACGACGGAGGGCCTTCGATACGGGCAGCGGGTGCGCGTGCTCGGCATCTCGACCCCCGAGATGATGCGGACGCCTGCGGCGCTCGCCGCGTTCGGGCCCTCGGCGTTCGGCATCGACGAGGCGTTCGCTCCGGTCGAGCGCCTGCGTGCTGAGGCGGCGCTCGCCTAGGCTGGCTGCATGTCGACGGTGCTCGAGCAGACGGACACGGGCGTGCTCGCGCGGGGCCTGTCACTGCTCGGCTCGGGCGGCGGCGGTGCGACGACGATGCTCGAGCTGATGCTCGCGCGGCGCGCGGGATGGCCCGTGCGGCTGCGCGCGGTCGACGAGCTCGACCCGGCGACGCCGTGCCTCGGGGCCGCCTTCGCCGGGTCCACGATCCTGCTCGGCGAGCGCCTCCCCGCCGAGGCGCCCTTCGCCGCGCTCATCGCGGCCGTCGAGCGCTACCTGGGCACGCGGATCCCCGCGGTGTGCTCGCTCGAGGGCGGCGGCATGAACGGGCTCGTGCCGCTGCTGCTCGCCGACGAGCGCACGCTCGTCGACGCCGACCTCACGGGTCGCGCGGTGCCGGGCCTCGACCAGATGTCGCTGCTCGTCGACGGAGTGCCGGGCATCGTGGCGGCGAGCGAGACCGGCGGCGGCGGCGTCGCGCTGGTGCACTCCGACCGGCCCGACGATCTCGAGAAGATCCTGCGCGCGGCGGTCATCCAGGCGGGCGGCAGCGGCTGCGTCGTCTTCGCGGGGTTCACCGTGGGCGACCTGGCCGAGCACGCCGTGCACGGCGGCACCGCTCGGGCCCTCGAGCTGGGCCGGGCCTTCGACGCCGCCCGCACGGCGCCACCGGCCGAGCTCGCGTCCGCGCTCGGCGGGCGGCTGCTCGGCATCGGCCGGATCTCGGCGATCGAGCACGATCGCGACGACCCGCACGTGGACGCCGTCGAGCTCGTCGGGATCGACGGCGCCGTCCACCGGATCGTGGCCCGCTCGGAGTTCCTCGCGTTCCTCACGGACGGCCGGCTGGAGTCGGCGGCGCCGGCCGTCATCGTCGTGCTCGACGCGATCTCGCGGGAGGTGCTCGAGGTCACCGAACTCGATCTCGCGCGCACGGTCTGCGTGATCGAGCTGCGCGCCTCCGCGTGGTGGGACCCGCCGGCTCGCGCCGCGCGCATCGCCCCCTCCGCGTACGGCCTCCGGGGACTGGACCCGGCATCGTACCCGGGAGCGGTCGCATGAACCGCACGCTGCACCTCGAGGCGCTGCTGGCCTCGCCCGACCACGGCGGGGCGAGCCTCGTCGCCGGTCCGCTCGACGCGAGCTTCGACGGCGCGGTGATCGAGGCCGACGAACCGGCACTGCCGTCCGAGGGCGCCGGCCGCCTGGCGGTGCTCACCACGCCGGCTCCGACGGCGCCGTGGCAGCAGGACGCCCTCGTGCGACGCGTGCGCGATCGCGGCTTCCTCGGCCTGGCGATGCCGGAAGCGGCGACGTTCAGCCAGGGCACCCGGCGCCTGGCCGATCGCCTCGGCCTCGTCGTCCTCGACGCGTCGCGCCCGCTTCGACTGGCGAAGGCGTGCTGGATGCTGCTCGAGGCCCGCGACGCGCTCACCCTCTCGTCGGTGCGGAAGGTCGCGCAGGCGTTCGAGTATCCCGCGAGCGACCTCGCCGACCTGCTGCGGCACCTGTCGGCGAACCTCGGCTACGGGCTCGCGCTGCTCGATCCGGCCGGGGTGCTGCAGGAGGCGGGCGGCGAGCTCGAGCCCGCCCTGCACGCCCGCATCGACTTCTCGCCGTGGATCGATCTCGCCCGCGGCGAACGGCAGGCCGCGGCATCCGTGAAGGTCGACGCGCCGGGCCGGCCCGGCCTGCGGCTCGCGGCGTTCGGCGATCGCCTCGACGACGCGCAGCTCGGGGCGCTCGCGGTGGCCGTCGAGGTCGCGATGCCCGCCATCGCGGCGCGGATCCTGATCGACGAGGTGGCCTCGGTGAACGACGCGTCGGTGTCGTCCGGGCTCCTGCGCGACTTCCTCGACCTGCGCGGCGCGCCCGACGGCGAGATCGAGCGCCGCATGGCCGAGCGCAGCTGGCGCACCGGCGGCTACCACCTGGGGCTGCGGCTGGTCGGGCGCTCGAGGCTGGATCCGCTCGAGCTGCTCCGTGCGACGACCCGCGAGCTGACGGCCGTCGGCGCCGACTCGCACGCGACCACGAGCGGGCGCGGGGTGAGCGCCTGGCTGAGCTTCGCCGAGCGCCCCTCGCCCGCCGAGGCCGAGCGATTCGTGTCGCGGGTGCGCTCGCTGCATCAGCAGCTGCGCCGCTCGTTCAACGTCGCCACCGGCGTAGGCTCGCTCGCCGGCGGATCCACCGGGCTCACCGCGACGCTCGGCGAGGCGGCCGACGCCGCCCGCGTCGCGGTGAACCGCTCGAACACCGGCTGGTTCGTCCGCGTGGACGGCCTCGGCGTCGAGCAGATGCTGCTGGCGTGGACCGGCACCGACACCTTCGTGCCGGCGGCCGAGTCGTTGCTCGCCCCGCTGCGCGGGGGCAACGGCGAGCTGCTGCAGACCCTGTCGGCATATCTCGACCACGAATCGGGCATCGCCGCGACCGCGTCGGCGCTGGGCGTGCACCGCAACACCGTGACGACGCGCATCCAGCGCATCCGCGAGCTGCTCGGCGTCGACCTCGACGACCCCGAGGCGCGGCTCGCCCTGCACCTCGCCTGCCGCGCCGTGCGCGAGTGAGCGCTACGCCGTCGCCTCGCCGATGGCGGGGTCGGGTCCGCCCTCGCCGTCGAGCTCGAGGCGCCGCGC
>JBDIAF010000335.1:0-3062 GCA_039812245.1 Agromyces sp.
TGGCGGTGCTGCCGTTCCTCGACGCCTCGCGCTACACGATGTCGATCGCGACCAGCGCGCTCATCTACATCATGCTGTGCATGGGCCTGAACGTCGTCGTGGGCTACGCAGGCCTCCTCGACCTCGGCTACATCGCGTTCTTCGCGGTCGGCGCCTATGTCTCGGGCATCTTCACGACGGTCCTCGGCTTCCCGATGTGGCTCGCGCTCATCGCGACGATCTGCGCCTGCGTGCTCGCCGGCATCATCATCGGCGCCCCGACGCTGCGACTGCGCAGCGACTACCTGGCGATCGTGACCCTCGGCTTCGGCGAGATCATCCGCATCACGGCGAACAACCTCGAGATCACGGGCGGCCCCTCGGGCATCCACGGGATCCCTTCGTGGGAGTTCGGCGGCTGGAGCTTCGACGACGGCTTCACCATCGGAGGGCTGGCGTTCCCCGGCTACGTCGTCTTCTACTACTTCGTCGCGCTGGTCGTGGTCGTCGTCGGGGTGATCGGCGCGGGCCGGCTCGCGAAGGGCAAGCTCGGTCGGGCCTGGAAGGCGGTCCGCGACGACGAGGACGCCGCCGAGGCGATGGGCATCAACACCTACGTCGCGAAGATCTCGGCGTACATCATCGGCGCCGTGTGGGCCGGCATGGCCGGCCAGCTCATGGCGACCCACCTCTCGGCGATCAGCCCGAACAGCTTCCAGTTCCTCTACTCGGCGCTCATCCTGATGGCCGTGGTGCTCGGCGGCATGGGCTCCACGCCCGGCGTCATCATCGGCGCGCTGTTCGTCTCGCTCGCGCCCGAGCTGCTGCGCGACTTCGCCGAGTGGCGCTTCCTGATCTTCGGCGTGCTGCTCATCGTCGTGATGCTCTTCCGCCCGGCCGGGCTGTGGCCCGCGACGGCCGTGCTGCCGTGGCTGAAGCGCAGGCTGCCGCAGCCGCCGCCGTTCACCCAGGCCGTGAGCGCGGTCGACCCGGTGCAGGAGCCCAGCGTGATGGAGTCGACCGACGGCCTGCCGGCGAGCGACGCCGAAGAGGGGAGGCGGGCATGAGCGCGCTGCTGGAGGTCACCGATCTCAGACTGCAGTTCGGCGGCGTCAAGGCCGTCGACGGGCTCAGCTTCGAGGTGCGCGAGGGCGAGATCCTCGCCGTCATCGGGCCGAACGGCGCCGGCAAGACGAGCGCGTTCAACTGCATCTCGGCGTTCTACCTGCCCACCTCCGGCTCGGTCGAGTTCGACGGCAAGCGGATCGTCCGCGAGGTGCCGCGGATCTGGCGGTCGCTGCGGCTCGTGCACCTGCTGCAGAGCTTCGGCTTCTACCGCGTGCTTCCGTCACGGGTGACGAAGTGGGGCATGGCGCGCACGTTCCAGAACCTGCGGCTCTTCCGCGAGCTCAGCGTGCTCGACAACGTGAAGACCGCGATGCACGCGAACCTGCGCGAGGGGTTCTGGTCGACGCTGCTGCACACGCCCGGGTACCGCCGGGCCGAGGAGGCGTGCGCCAGGGAGGCGCGGGGCTGGCTCGACTTCGTGGGGTTCGAGGACGACGAGAACCTCTACGTGACCCAGCTGCCGTACGGCGAGCAGCGGCGCGTCGAGATCGCCCGTGCGCTCGCGACGAGCCCGAAGCTGCTGCTGCTCGACGAGCCGGCCGCGGGCCTGAACTTCAACGAGAAGCAGGCGCTCATGCGGCTCATCCGCAAGATCCGCGACCTCGGCGTCGCGGTCGTGCTGATCGAGCACGACATGGGGCTCGTGATGGAGCTCGCCGAGCGGATCGTCGTGCTGAACTACGGCAAGGAGATCGCCGACGGCACGCCGGACGAGATCAAGCACGACCCCGTGGTGATCGAGGCCTACCTCGGCGTCGACGAGGGTGACGCCGTGGGCGACGAGCCGGGCCGCACGGTCGGCGGAGACGCGAAGGAGGACCGCGCATGAGCGTGCTCGAGGTCGGCGAGGCCGACGTCTACTACGGCCGCGTGCACGCGCTGCGCGGGCTCAGCTTCGAGGTCGACGAGGGGGAGATCGTGTGCCTGCTCGGCAACAACGGCGCCGGCAAGTCGACGACGATGAACCTGCTCTCGGGGCTCGTGCGCCCGAGGTCGGGCCGGGTCTCCTGGAACGGCATCGACCTCGCGACGGCGAAGCCGTGGGACATCGTTTCCGCGGGCCTCATCCACGTGCCGGAGGGGCGCCGGATCTTCTCGACCATGACGGTGCACGAGAACCTGCTGCTCGGCGGCTACACCGTGCGCGACCAGAAGAAGATCGCCGAGCGCCTCGATCAGGTGTACGCGCTCATGCCGCGTCTCGCCGAGCGGCGCAAGCAGCAGGGCGGCACCCTCTCGGGAGGCGAGCAGCAGATGGTCGCCATCGGCCGCGCGATCGTGGGCGGCCCGAAGCTGCTGCTGCTCGACGAGCCCTCGATGGGCCTCGCTCCGCTCGTCGTGAAGCAGGTGATGGAGATCATCGGCGCCGTGAACGCGCAGGGCACGACGGTGCTCCTCGTCGAGCAGAACGCGCGGGCGGCGCTGAGGATCGCGCACCGCGCCTACGTGGTCGAGACCGGCTCGGTCACCCTGTCGGGGTCGGCCGCGGAACTCGCCGCGGACCCGCGCGTCGTCGAGGCCTACCTCGGCGCCTGAACACGGATGCCTCCCGCGGCGATCTGCGGGGGCGTCCCGCTTGCACAGCGGTAACATGTCACGTACCACGAGAGGAGGCGTCGATGCGGATCGTCGTGATCGGGGCCGGTGCGATCGGCGCAGCGACCGCACTCGCCCTCGTCGAGGCCGGCGCCGAGGTCGTCGTGGTCGACCCGGCGGGCGTGGCCGGCGAGACCTCGAGCCGGTGCGAGGGCAACATCCTCGTCTCCGACAAGGGACCCGGCGCCGAGGCCCGGCTCGCGATCGTCGCGAACCGCGCCGCGCGCTCGCTCGCCGAGCGCATCGACGCCGAGCGGGCGCCGGGCCAGCCCGCCACCGAGTTCGAGGCGAAGGGCGGGGTCGTCGTCGCCTTCGCCGGGGGAGCAGGGGCGCTCGAGGCCTTCGCCGCCTCGCAGCGC
>JBDIAF010000336.1:0-3061 GCA_039812245.1 Agromyces sp.
AGCGGTCTGGGGCGCGGCGACGGCGGCCGCGGCGGGAACCGGGGCGGCGGGTGCGCTCTCGGTGGGTGCCGGCGAGGCATCCGTCGCGGTCGTCTCGTGCGTCTCGGCGACGCCGGCGGTCTCGGTGACGTCACCCTCCTCAGGCGCCTGGGGCTCCTGCGCGGCCGGGCCGGTGGTGTGATCGGTCATGTCTGCTCCTTCCAAAGCTGAGAACAGCTTCGTGCCGCCGTCTGTGCGTGGCATCGGCGAAGTCTATGAATCGGCTATCGGGGTGCAGTGAAGCCCCCGAACGGGATCGGCACCGCATCGCGCCTCGGCCAGCGTAGCGGCGGGCCCTTCGGATACGGTGTGAGCGTGAGCCTCTCCCCCACGCGCCTCGCCCCGTGGCAGCGCACCGCGGCCGGCGCCGGGCTGCTCGATGCCGAGGGTCGCATCGCGGCGACGATCTTCGCCGAGATGAGCGCGCTCGCGCAGCGCACCGGCGCGATCAACCTCGGGCAGGGGTTCCCCGACGAGGACGGCCCGGCCGAGGTGCTCGAGGCCGCGCGCCGGGCCATCGCGGACGGCGTCAACCAGTACCCGCCCGGAATCGGACAGCCCGTGCTTCGCGAGGCGATCGCCCGGCACCAGCTGCACTGGTACGGCATCGAGCTCGACCCCGACAGCGAGGTGCTCGTCACGGCGGGCGCGACCGAGGCGCTGGCCGCGACGCTGCTCGCCTTCGTCGACGACGGCGACGAGGTCGTCGCCTTCGAGCCGTACTACGACGCGTACGCGGCGCTCGTGGCCCGCGCCGGCGGCGTGCATCGCACGGTGCCGCTGCACCGGGTCACGGGCGAGCGGTCCGGTGCCGACGCCCCGTTGATCAGCGGCTCGTGGGCCGTCGATCCCGACGAGCTGCGCGCCGCGGTGGGCGACCGCACGCGGATCATCCTCGTGAACACCCCGCACAACCCGACCGGCGCCGTGCTCGACGACGAGACGCTCGCGCTCGTGGTCGAGCTCGCCGAACGCCACGGCGCCCTCATCGTCACCGACGAGGTCTACGAGCACCTGCGCTTCGACGGCGCCCACCGCCCGATCGCGGCGCTGCCCGGGGCGCGGGAGCGCACGATCACGATCTCTTCGGGCGGCAAGACCTTCTCGACCACGGGGTGGAAGATCGGCTGGCTCACCGCGCCGGCGCCGCTCGTGACGGCCGTGCTCGCGGTCAAGCAGTACCTCACCTACGTGAACGGCGCGCCGTTCCAGCCTGCGATGGCGGTCGGGCTCGACCTGCCCGACGCGTACTTCGCCGAGGCCGCGGCGACCCTCGCCCGCAAGGCCGAGGTGCTCGGAGCCGGACTCCGGGCGGCCGGCTTCGAGGTGTCGCCTCCCGCCGCCGGGTACTTCACGATCGCCGACGCTGCGCCGCTCGGCTACGACGACGGCACCGAGCTCTGCCGGCGCCTGCCCGAGCTCGCGGGCGTCGTCGCCGTGCCGGTGTCGGCCTTCGTGCACGCCTCGCGGCGCGCGCCCTACCGCTCGCTCGTGCGCTTCGCGTTCTGCAAGCGGGTCGAGGTGCTGGAAGAGGCATCCGCCCGCCTGGCGGCGCTCGGTTCGCGCTGACGGGCCTGGTGCGGGAGACCTTCAGCGGGGCGCGACGCGGTAGCGGCGCAGGGCGAGCGCCGGGTTCGTGCGCCGCACCTGCTCGAGGCGCTCGCGATCGATCCAGGCGAGTCCCACGCCGGGCTGCTCGCCCAGGCTCGCGAGCTCGACGCCCATGGGGTCGACGACGAGGCTCGCGCCGATCGCGGTGGGCGGCGTCTGGTCGGCCGCCGCGAGGTACACCGTGTTCTCGATCGCCCGTGCCGTCGCGAGCGTGCGCCAGTGCTGCTCCTTCAACGGACCGCGCACCCACTCGGCGGGCACGAGCACGAGCTCGGCACCCGCGTCGACGAGAGTGCGGGTCACCTCGGGGAAGCGCAGGTCGTAGCAGGTCTGCATGCCGACGCGCAGTCCCTCGAGCTCGAACAGCTCGGGGGCGTCGAGCGCGCCCGCCACCACCCGGTCGGACTCGCGCTGCCCGAACGCGTCGTAGAGGTGCTGCTTGCGGTACCGCGCGACGACCTCGCCGGCGGGCGAGACCGCGACGAGCGTGTTCGAGAACCGCGCCGCATCGGCGCTGCGCTCGAGCACGCCTGCGACGAGGTGCACGCCGAGCTCGCCCGCCAGCGCCGCGAAGGCGCGCACGAAGGCGCCGTCGAGCGGCTCGGCGGCGGCCACCATCGCGTCGCCGAGCTCGGGGGTGAAGAACATCGCGTACTCGGGGAGGACCACCAGGCGGGCCCCGCGCTCGACCGCGGTTCGGGCCAGCCGCTCGATCGCGCCGAGGTTGGCGGCGACGTCGGCGACGGGGGTGAACTGGGCGACCGCGATCGCGACCGACACCGCGCCTCCCCCGCCGGACGAGCCCGGTGCGTCGGAGGGCGCCGGCGAGGCATCCACGCTCATCGTCGCGCCTCGATCGTCGCGAGCGCCCACTCGTAGTGGCCGCCGAGGCACTCGTGCACGGGCTCGGCGAGGGGCGAGCCGCGCAGCCAGCCGAAGCGCGTCGCATCGAACAGCTCGGCCTCGTCGAGCGCGCCGACCCGGGCGAGCACGCCGACGTGGCTGGTCTGCAGGCGCGACCAGGCCCGGTCGAGCTCGCGCACGCGGTAGCGGTCGCGCAATTCGACGTTGAGTGCGTCGAGCCCGGCCCAGGTGCGTCCCTCGGCCGGGTAGGCCGGCTCGTCGCCGGCGGCGACGGCATCGAGCCAGCCGAGCAGCAGCACGTGCCAGGCGTGCAGGTGGTTCAGGACGTCCTGCAGGTCCCGATCGCGCGCCCCTGCGGCCGGGGCACCGGATGCCTCGCCCGAGGCATCCCGAACCACGGCCGTTCTCGTGAACGCGGCGGCGCGCTCGGCCGCGGTCATGCCGTCGTAGCGCTCCTCGAGGGCGCGGAAGCCGCGCATCGCCGCGGCCTGCAGCCCGATGAGCGTCGTCGGCAGTGCATGTTCGGGGGTCGCCATACCGCTCATGC
>JBDIAF010000337.1:0-3055 GCA_039812245.1 Agromyces sp.
CGAGCGCGGCGAACCGCCCGAGGCGGTGCTCCGACGCCTCGTCGAGGGCGTGGAGCCCGCGCTGCTCGGCGTCGGCTCGCCCCGCTTCTACGGGTGGGTGATGGGCGGGGCGCAGCCGGTCGCACTGGCCGCCGACTGGCTCGTCTCCGCGTGGGACCAGAACGCCGGCCTGCGCTTCGCGACGCCGGGGGTCGCGGCGGCCGAGGAGCTCGCGGGGGAGTGGATCGTCGAGCTGCTCGGGCTCCCGGGCGGGTCGGCGGTGGGCTTCACGACGGGGGCGACGACGGCGCACTTCGCCGCCCTGGCCGCGGGTCGCGACGAGGTGCTGCGGCGGGTCGGATGGGATGCCTCGGCCGACGGCGTGTTCGGCGCACCGCGTGTGCGCTTCGTCGTCGGGGCCGAACGGCACGGCACCGTCGACCTCGCCGGCCGCTATCTCGGCCTCGGCGCGCCGCTCGAGGTGCCGGCCGACGACCAGGGGCGGATCCGGGTCGACGCGCTGAGCGAGGCGCTCGCGAACGGCGATGGCCCGGCGATCGTGGTGCTGCAGGCGGGCAACATCCACTCGGGCTCGTTCGACGAGTTCGCCGCCGCGATCGACGTCGCGCACGCAGCAGGCGCCTGGGTGCACGTCGACGGCGCCTTCGGGCTGTGGGCGGGTGCGAGCCCGCGGCTGCGGCACCTCGTCACGGGGTTCGAGGCGGCCGACTCCTGGTCGACCGACGCGCACAAGACCCTCAGCGTGCCCTACGACTGCGGCATCGCGATCGTGCGCGACGAGCGGGCGATGCAGCGGGCCCTCAGCATGCACGCGAGCTACCTGCAGGCGAGCACCGTCGCGGCCGACCCGCACGAGCGCGTGCCCGAGCTGTCGCGACGGGCACGCGGCGTGCCCACCTGGGCCGTGCTGCGCTCGCTCGGGCGCGACGGCGTGGCCGCCCTCGTCGACCGGCTCGTGGACTCGGCCCGGCGGATCGCCGACGGGGTCGCCCGGCTGCCGGGGGTCGAGGTGCTGAACGAGGTCGTGTTCACGCAGGTGTGCATCGCCCTCGCCGACGATGCGGCGACCGAAGCGCTGTCGGCCAGGCTGTGGGCGGACGGCGAGGTGCTCGCGATGACCTCCCGGTGGCACGACCGCGCGGTGGTGCGCTTCTCGGTGAGCAACTTCGCGACGGATGCCTCGCAGGCGGACCGCACGGTCGCGGCCGTCGAGCGCGCGCTCGGGGCGATCGGGGCGCCGCACCCGTCGTGATGTCCGAGGCATCCGCTTGAATGGGTGCATGACCGACGCTCTCGGTGCGTTCTCGCCGGCCACGCGCACGTGGTTCACCGAGGCGTTCCGCGCGCCCACCGCGGTGCAGGCGGCGGCCTGGCAGGCCATCGGCCGCGGCTCGCACGCCCTCGTGGTCGCGCCGACGGGTTCGGGCAAGACGCTGTCGGCCTTCCTCTCGGCGCTCGACCGGCTGCATCGCGAGCCCGCCCCGGCTCCCGGCATCCGCGTGCTCTACCTCTCGCCGCTGAAGGCGCTCGGGGTCGACGTCGAGCGCAACCTGCGCGCCCCGCTCACCGGCATCGGCCGGGTGGCCGAGCGACTCGGCGAGACCCCGCCGCACGTGAGCGTCGGCGTGCGCTCCGGCGACACCCCCGCCGACGAACGGCGGGCGCTGCTGCGCACTCCGCCCGACATCCTCATCACGACGCCCGAGTCGCTCTTCCTCATGCTCACCTCGCAGGCCCGCGAGACCCTGCGCACCGTCGAGACGGTGATCGTCGACGAGATCCACGCGGTCGCCGGCACCAAGCGCGGCGCCCACCTCGCCCTCTCGCTCGAGCGACTCGACGCCCTGCTCGAGCGCCCGGCGCAGCGCATCGGGCTGTCGGCGACGGTGCGGCCGGTCGAAGAGGTCGCGCGCTTCCTCTGCGCGAGCGCACCGGTCGAGATCGTCGCCCCGCCGGCCGAGAAGCGATTCGACCTGCGCGTCGTCGTCCCCGTGGAGGACATGGCGCAGCTGCCCGCCTCCGACGACGCAACCGGCTCGATCTGGCCGCACGTCGAGCAGGCGATCCTCGACCAGGTGCTCGCCAACCGTTCCTCGATCGTGTTCGCGAACTCCAGGCGGCTGGCCGAGCGGCTCACGGCGCGGCTCAACGAGCTGCACCTCGAGCAGCTCGAGCGCGACGAGCTCGTGCTCGCCGCGGCGCAGTCGGGCCCGCCCGCTGCGGTCATGGCGCAGTCCGGGCAGACGCTCGGCGCCCCCGCCGTCATCGCGCGGGCGCACCACGGCTCGGTCAGCAAGGAGCAGCGGGCCGAGATCGAGGACGAGCTGAAGTCCGGTCGGCTGCGCTGCGTCGTGGCCACCTCGAGCCTGGAGCTCGGCATCGACATGGGCGCGGTCGACCTCGTCGTGCAGGTCGAGGCGCCGCCCTCGGTCGCGAGCGCCCTGCAGCGCATCGGCCGCGCCGGGCACCAGGTCGGCGAGGTGTCCCGGGGCGTCATGTTCCCGAAGAACCGCGCCGACCTCGTGCACACCGCGGTCGCGTCCGAGCGGATGCTCGAGGGCGCGATCGAGACGATGCGCGTGCCGCAGAACCCGCTCGACATCCTCACGCAGCAGACCATCGCGGCCGCCGCGGTCGACGAGCTCGACGTCGAGGGCTGGTTCGCACTGGTGCGCCGCGCCGCCCCGTTCGCGACGCTGCCGCGCTCGGCCTACGAGGCGACCCTCGACCTCGCGGCGGGTCGCTACCCGTCCGACCGCTTCGGCGAGCTGCGTCCGCGCGTCGTCTGGCACCGCGAGCAGGGCGTCATCACCGCGAGGCCCGGGGCGCAGCGGCTCGCGGTCACCAACGGCGGCACCATCCCCGATCGCGGCATGTTCGGGGTGTTCCTCGCCGGCGCCGACGAGACGACCGGTCGACGCGTCGGCGAGCTCGACGAAGAGATGGTCTACGAGTCGCGGGTCGGCGACGTGTTCGCCCTGGGGGCCACGAGCTGGCGCATCCAGGAGATCACCTTCGACCGCGTCAACGTGGTGCCGGCGTTCGGGCAGCCCGG
>JBDIAF010000338.1:0-3054 GCA_039812245.1 Agromyces sp.
GGCTTCGCGGCGCTGCGCGAGGCGCTCGGCTCGGCGGTCTCCGAGCGCACCTTCGCGACCTTCCTCGAGGCCGAGCCGAGCTACGCCGGGGCCTACCCCGCCGACGAGCTCGCCCGGGCCGAGGCCCTGCGTCGCACGATCGACCCCGAGCGCCGCTTCCGCGGCAACCGCGACTTCGGCTGAGCCGGGCCGCCGCCGGGCGAAACGCCGAGCGGCGGCCCTCCCCCGCTCGGGGTATGGACGGCCGCTCGGGCGACTCGCATACTGTCGGGATGCCCACCGCGGTCGGAACGCCCGGCGCGTCGTCGCCGAACGAGAGGATGCCCCGCATGCGCGCCGACCGCGTCCGCGACTCGATCCTGCGCCTGTCGACGGCCGGGCTGCCGTGGGACGAGTTCGCCGAGGAGACGCTCGAGCTGATCGCGCGGGCGATCCCCTACGAGGCGGCGACCATGGCGCCCTTCGACCCGCAGACCGGGCTCATCACGGGTTCGGTCAAGCGCGCGATCCCCTCCGACAGCTACGCCCGCTTCGCGCACTTCGAGTACACGGCGCCCGACGACCACTCGTTCTCCCGGCTCGCACTGCGCGACCGCCCGATCGGGGTGCTCGTCGACGACCTCGACGGCGACCCGAACCGGGCCGAGCGCTACCGTGACTTCTACCTGCCCACCCTCTCGCTCGGCCACGAGGTGCGGGTCGCGGCGCGCACGCGCGGCACGCTGTGGGGCGGCGTCAGCCTGTTCCGGCAGACGGGCACGAGCGGCTTCAGCCCGGGCGAGGTCGACTTCCTCGCGGGGCTCGTCGACGCGATCGCCCGGGGCTTCCGCACGGGGGCGGCGATGTCGGGCGGCGCGGGCGCTCCCGTCCAGACGGCCGCGCCGACGGTGGTCGTCATCGACGCCGCGAACACCGTCGTCGCCTCCACCGGCGACCATCGGGCCTGGTTCGCGCAGCTCGACCCGACCGGGCTCCGCCCGCTGCCGATCTCGGTCGTGAGCGCCCTCGTGCGAGCGCGGCAGTCGGGCGACGCCGCCATCACGGTGCGCACGCCGGGCTACGGCTGGGTCTCGGTGCGCGCGGCGGTGCTGCGCGGCGAGGGCGCCTCGGACGCCCCGCAGCTCGCCGTCACCCTCGACCAGGCCGGGCCCGGGGCATCCCTGCCCCAGGTCGTCGCCGCCCTCGACCTCACCGACCGCGAACGGCAGATCGTCGACCTCGTGCTCGCCGGCCGCTCGACCACCGAGATCGCCGGCGCGCTGTTCCTCTCGCCCTACACCGTGCAGGACCACCTGAAGTCGATCTTCGACAAGGCCAACGTGCGCAGCCGACGCAGTCTCGCGGCGATGCTGCTGGGGTGAGGCGGGCGCACGCCGAGCCGTAGGCTACTGGGATGGCCGTTCCAGTGATCCTCGACGTCGACACCGGCGTCGACGACGCCCTCGCACTGCTCTTCGCCGTCGCCCACCCCGAGCTCGAGCTGCTCGCCGTCTCGTGCGTGGCCGGCAACGCGCCGCTCGCGCAGGTCGTCGACAACACGCTGCGCATCCTCGACGTCGCCGGCGCCCCCGAGATCCCCGTCGCAGCGGGTGCGGTGCGGCCGCTGCTCGAGCCCGCCCGCTCGGCGTCGCACGTGCACGGCGCCGACGGCCTCGGCGGCGTCGCGCTGCCGCCCACCGCGAGGCGGCCGGTCGACGAGAGCGCCGTCGAGCTGCTGCGGCGGACGATCCTCGAGCATCCGACCCCGGTCACCCTTGTGGCGCTCGCCCCGCAGACGAACCTCGCCCTGCTGCTGCGCACCCACCCCGAGGTGGCCGGCAACCTCGAGCGCATCGTGTTCATGGGCGGCTCGGCCTCGATCGGCAACGCCACCGCCGTCGCCGAGTTCAACGTGTGGCACGACCCCGAGGCCGCGGCGATCGTGCTCGACGCCGGCGTGCCGTGCTACATGTACGGCCTCGACGTGTTCAACCGGGTCGCGGTGCCGCACGACCGCGCGCTCGAGCTCGAGCGCGGCGATCACCGCGCCGGCCGCATCATCGGCGCCCTGCTCGGCCATCGCATCGCCCTCAGCGAGGACGAGAAGGCGGAGTACACCGGCCTCATCGGCGACGCCGGCGCGGTGTGCTCGATCGTGGCGCCCGAGCTGCTGCGCACCGAGGTGCGCCCGGTGCGCGTCGAGCTCGCCGGCTACGGCCGCGGCCAGACCCTCGTCGACCTGCGGACCTTCCCCGGCGAGGACGTGGTGCACGGGCTCGCCGACGAGTGGGCGAGCGTCGAGATCGCGCTCGGGGTCGACGCCGATGCGGTCGCCGCCCTCTTCCTCGAGACCGTGCTCGAGCGGCTGCCCGGCTGACGGGCGCCGCCGACGGGCCGCGGCTCAGCCGAGCACGCCCACCGAGGCGAGCGCCTGGCGCACGAGCACGCCGCGGCCGCCCTCGAGCTCGTCGCCGACGGCCGCGCTCGCGGCCTCGGCCGGGGGCATCCAGCTCACCTCGAGCGCGTCCTGGCGCGGTTCGCAGGTTCCGGTGACCGGCACGACGTAGACGAGCGAGACGGCGTGCTGGCGCTCGTCGGTGAACGGCGAGATGCCGGGCAGCGGGAAGTACTCGGCGACCGCGGCCGGCACCGGGCTCGACGGCAGCAGCGGGAAGGCCATCGGCCCCAGGTCCTTCTCGAGATGGCGGAAGAGCGCGTCGCGCAGCGTCTCGCCGTACATGACGCGCCCCGACACCAGCGTGCGGGTCATCTCGCCCACCGCGTTCGCCCGCAGCAGCAGGCCGACCTCGGTGACCTGGCCGAGGCCGTCGACCCGCACCGGCAGCGCTTCGACGTACAGCAGCGGCAGCCGCCCGCGCACCTCGGCGAGCTCGAGGTCGGTGAGCCAGCCGGGTCCGGTCGCCATCGACTCGGCCGATGCGGGCGACCCCTGTTCGTCGTCGGGGTTCCAATCGGGGTCGGGGGTGCGCACGCTCATGGCTCGATTCTGCCACCGCCCGATTCGCGCGGCGCGCGACGGGCGACGTACGCTCGTGCGATGCGGATCGATGACGA